>URIX01000004.1 GCA_900547975.1 uncultured Eubacteriales bacterium
GTCGTTTGCGTTTTCGACGAAAAACGTATTCGGATTAACCTCTTTTGCCACCTCGAACAAACGTCTTGTGTTTGCGCTCGTATGGCTTCCGAGAACCAAAACCGCGTCCGCCTTTTCGGCGAGTGCGCGCGCTTCGTCCTGTTTCTCTTTTGTAGTATAACAAATAGTATTGAAAATGCCAACTAAATTGTTGTTGTTTTTTTGAAAATTCTTTGCTAATTCCCCAATTTTTGCAAATTTTTCGGGCAAAATCGTGGTTTGGAACAAAACCGATGTCGATTTTTCACCGATTGGCAGAGTTTCGTCGTCCGAAACGACCTTGCAGTTCTTCCCGGCATACGAGGCAACACCTATCACTTCGTCGTGATTTTTGTCGCCGACGATTATGACGTCGTCGCCCGTTTTCGCCCTGTCCTCGGCAAGTTTCTGATTGCGCTTGACGACGGGACAAGTCGCGTCGAACAGTATCACGCCCCTATCTTTCAAGTCGACTTCGAGTTCTTTGGTTATGCCGTGAGCGCGTATAAGCGCAACGTCACCGCTTTTAAGTTTGTCGCAATCCTCGATTTTAAGGCAAATCGCGCCCTTTTCACCGAGATATTCGGTGACTAGTTCGTTGTGCACAAGTTCGCCCAAAGTGTAGATTTTTCCGTATTTTTCGACGAGTGAAACGGCTGTATCAACCGCCTTTTTCACTCCGTTGCAAAATCCCGCTTTCTCTGCGACGATAACTTTCAATTTTCACCTCGCAAACCGACTAAACCGCCGATTTTACCGTTATTTTTTCTTTTTGCCTTTAGTTGCTTTTTCGACGTACTCGTTGCAAAGGCGGCGAGTTTCGTCCATTTTTTCTTTGATGACTTCGGTCGCGGCGTGATTTTCGTCAATCGTGCGCGCGCCGTAAAATTCTTCGAGCGAGAACGGTTCGCCCACGTAAAGCCAGTTCTTTCTGAACGCTTTGGGGCTTTGATAATAAATCATCGGCACTACGGGGACTTTCGCTTTTATCGCGAAACGAGCCGTACCCGTCTTAAATTCCGCCATTTGCTGAGTGCCCTCTTTATTTCTCGTTCCTTCTGGGAAAATGAGCAGTTGTTTGCCGTCTTTAAGCACTCTGAGGACTTGCTTGACCGACTCTATGTCCGCTTCGCCTCTGCGCACGGGAATCGCGCCCATTTTGTGCAAAAACCAACCCGCAACGGGGTTTGTGAACAACTCGTACTTTGCAAGCGCGTGCGCTTCCTTTTTGAAAAGCACGAAGTACGGAATCATCGAATCCATTTTGGAATAATGGTTGCAGGTAAAGAGCGCGCCTTTCACTTTTTTCGCGTTTTCCGCGCCTATGACTTTGGTGGGCCACACCAGCATTTGTATCGGACGCAAAATCACCCTCAAAAACCTGTAAAAAGTAAACCTTTTTTCGGGTTTATAATACGTTTTGATTCTTGCGAGCGTCTTTTTGTCCATTTCGCTCGACGGAATTATCGTTGAGGGTTTTTCGGCATTCTGTTCGGTCGAATTTGCGTTTTTAGTCTTGATGTGCACAACCTCTTTGACGTGCGCTACGACATCCTCTACACTCATTTGCGTGGTGTCGACAAAGTCTGCGTCATCGGCTTGTATAAGTGGCGCGACCTCGCGATGAGAATCGTTGTAATCGCGTTGAATTATGTCGCTTAAAAGCGTTTGATAGTCCACTTTTTCGCCCTTTTCTTCGAGGTCTTTCATTCTGCGTTGCGCTCTTTCTTCGGGGGAAGCGGTAAGGAAAAATTTGCAGTTTGCGTTCGGGAGCACGAACGTTCCTATATCTCTGCCGTCCAAAACGACGTCGTTTTTGCTTGCGAAATCGCGCTGCAAGTCAACCATTTTGTATCTTACGCACGGAAGTGCGGAAATATCGCTTGCGGCTTTGGACATATAGTGTTCGCGAAGATACGGCGTTGCGTCGATACCGTTGACAATTATACGTTGGTCGCCGTCTTTATAAACGATGTCCATTTTGAGATCTTCGAGCATCTCGGACACTTTTTGCTCGTCTTTGGGGTCGATACCATTTTGAAGTGCGAGATAAGCGGTTGCGCGGTACATCGCGCCGGTATCGAGATAAATAATACCGAGATCTTTTGCCACCGCTTTTGCTATTGTGCTTTTGCCTGCGCCAGCAGGTCCGTCTATTGCGATATTTATCATATTTCCTCCGACCTTTCAGAGTTTGAAGTCTTTTTAATTACAATTTTAGGCGGTTAGATTCCGCATTTATTCACCTTTCCGCAGATTGAGCGGATTTTTTGATTATATCTCTTGCAGCGCATACCGCCGTCGCAAACGCAAGTTGTAGATTGAAACCGCCCGTCAACGCGTCTATATCGATAGTTTCGCCGACGAAGTACAATCCCTCGACGTCCTTGCTTTCGCAAGTGGGTTTGAGGCATTTCAAATCCACGCCGCCCGACGTCACAATCGCTTCCGTAAACGGTGCGAGCGACTGCACGTCAAAGCGCAAATTCTTTATGGTTTTCACAAGTTTTGCGCGTTCTTCTTTGGTGATTTCGTTCACTTTTTTGCTCTCGGCAATGCCTGCGCATTTCAAAACGTAAGCGTTGAGCCTTTCGGGCAAAAGCGCGCGAGTAACGTTCTTTATATCTTGATTTTTCCTCTCGTCGAAATCCCTCAGAACTCGTCTGTCCAGTGTGTTTTCGTCAAGAGCGGGTTTCAAATCGAGGAACAAAACGACGTTTTGTTTTCTATTGATATACGACGAAATCGTAAGCGCAATCGGTCCCGACAATCCTCTGTTTGTAAACAACATTTCGCCAAATTGGCTCGCAATCTCTTTGCCGTTTTCGTCGTTTGCGCACAGATTGACGTTTTTAAGGGATATTCCCTGCAAAGCCGACACGTTTTGCTTGACTATTATAGGCGCAAGAGCCTGTCGCGGCTCAACAATTTTAAGTCCGAAAGATTTTGCAAACGCGTATCCGTCGCCCGTCGACCCGGTCGAAGGATAACTCATTCCGCCCGTTGCCACGACGACTTTGTCGCACTTTATATTTTCCCACGCCGTTACGACGCAAAATCCGTCGTCGGTTTTCTTTATTTGCTTGACTTCCGTGCCGAGTTTTACGTCTACGCCGAGATTTTCAATCTCGATTTGCAACGCTTTTATGACGTCGCTCGACTTTTGCGAAAACGGAAAGACTCTGTTTCCCCTTTCCACGACGAGTTTCAAGCCCAAATCCTCGAAAAACGACATCGTGTTTTGAGGCGTGAATCCGTACAGCGACGAGCGCAAAAATTTCTCGCCTCTGACGACGTTTTGAAACAAATCCGCAAGTTCGCAATCGTTGGTGAGATTGCATCTCCCCTTGCCCGTTATGTAGAGTTTTTTGCCGAATTTCTCGTTTTTTTCGACAAGGATAACATCACCCCCCTCTCTTGCGAGAAAAACGGAAGCCGTCATACCTGCCGCACCTGCGCCGATTACGCAAACTCTCATAACTCGAACTTCGCCTCTTTCAATTTTTCGATGGTCGGCAAATCGTTTGCGAGCATTTGCACGGGCGTTACGGTTATATATCCGTTGTCGAGTTGATAGCAATCGCCGCCCACAACTTCGTCGACATGCGGTATGCTATGACCGTCAACGCAGAAATACGTCAAGCCGTCCTCGCCGACTTTTTTTACGTACTTTTCCTCATACGGCTGATATGCCACCGGCGCGATTTTCACACCCTTAATATTTTCCTTTTTAACGCTGGGAATATTCAGATTTATCGTGACGTTTTCGGTTGCGAAAGACAAGAGTCTTTCGAGATTGTTCGCGGCAAATTCCGCCGCAAACTCGTAGTCGGGAACGCCATGCGTTCTTAATGACACCGCAAGCGAGGGTATACGCTGAAAAGTTCCCTCTTGCGCCGCGCCGAACGTGCCGGAAAAAATGATGTCGCTTCCCGCATTGAGGCAAGTGTTTATGCCCGACACTACCGCGTCGATTTTCTCGTCTTTGAAAAGGTATTTCACGCCGAAAAGCACGCAATCGCCGGGCGTTCCGCTCACGGCGAATGTGGGAATATCGTCGATAATTCCCTTATTTTCGTACGTGATTCCGCTGAAAAAACTCACCGAATGGCTCGAACCCGACCTTTCGGACATAGGGGCGACTATGCGCACGTCGTGATTTTTCGAAAGCGTTTTGGCAAGAGTTTTTATCCCTTTCGCAAAATAGCCGTCATCGTTTGTAATGAGAATTTTCATACGTTCACCTTTCTATCGGCTGTTGAATTTTGTTTGCTATTGCATATAGATATGCAATTTCGGACTCGTTCAAGGGGCGATACGCCCCTCTTGCAAGACCGCCGAGGCGCAATTCGCCGATAGCGACGCGCTTCAAAAATACGACTTTCTTTTCGACCGCCTCGAACATACGGCGGATTTCTCTGTTTTTGCCCTCGAAAATGATAACTTCAAGGCGGGTAAACACGCCGCTCGTGTCCTCGTTGCACTCTATTGCCTCTCTTGCGAGAACGTCTTTGGGGTCGATAACCGCTTTTTTCGTGTCCTTAACCTTTTCGATACCCGTAATTTTAACCTTGCTTCTGCCGTACTTTACACCGTCAACCGTGACTCCCTTTCTGAGCGCAGCGAGGTCGCTTTCCTCGATAGTGCCTTCGATTTTTACGACGTATGTTTTGGGAATCTCGCTCGACGGGTGCGTGAGTTTGTACGTCAAATCGCCGTCGTTGGTCAAAAGAAGCAAGCCTTCGCTGTCGTAATCGAGTCTGCCGACGGGATACAAACGCTTGTTTTTGTAGTCGTCACCGATAAAATCGGTGATGATTTTTCGCGGTTTGGAATGTTCCTTTATTTCCTCTACAATGCCTTTTGAAGCAAGTTTTTCGGCGCGATTCTTGATTTCTTCAAGTTCTTTATCCGTCTTTTTGCGGCCGCTCTTGTTGTCGTTGTCCTCATTGAGAGTGGTCACGCAATTCTTCGGTTTGTAAAACAAAAGATAGTCGTAGTGTGTGACTCTCACGACCTTTTTTCCGTCCACAAAGACAACGTCTTTGGTTTCGTCAACGTCCGTGCCAACTTCCCTGACGACTTTTTTGTTGACGCTCACGCGTCCTTCTTTGACGAGTTCGTCCGCCTTACGACGAGAACATACGCCGCATTCTGCAAGATATTTGTTGATTCTCATAGGTCCTCACGCGCTCGCACGAGGCAAGCGCACATAAATTAATCAAATTATACAAAAAAAATATTAAAAGGGCAAGCAAATGCGCAAAATCCTTAAAAGCACATTAAAAAAAGAAAAGGCGGTCTGCCTTTCCAAAAAACGCTATATTTCTGTTTTTATTTCGATTTTGGTGCATTTACGTCGATTTTTGCCACATTTCCCATCGCTTTTACGCAGATTTCACGTCGTTGTACGTCGTTACTACGCAGATTTACGTCTTTTTTTAATCTTTTTCAATCGGTTTTTCGTTAGTCGAATCTATCGTTTTAATTCGGTTTCGCTTAAACGAATTCCACGACGAGTTTTTCGCTTCCGTCCTTTTTGAGAGGATATTTGACGTCTTGCCAGTTCGGTGTGACGGTTTGATTGACTTTGACTTTAACAACGTTGTTTCCGCTTGTCAAAAGCGCGTTGTCAAGCGGTATCATTTCGTAGTTATCAAAGCCGAAATTCAACATTCTAACCGTGTCGTTCCACATATCGCCGTGATTCAACACAACGGTTATAAGTTGCATATCCCCTCTTTTTGCGCCGCCCGCGAGACATCTTCCGCTCTTCTTTGTGAAGCCGGTTTTCACGCCGTTTGCGCCCTCAAAAAGTTTCAAGAGTTTGTTTTTGTTCGCAATATATCTCGCCTCGCCGCTCACTTCGATTTTTCTCTGTTTAGTGCCGGCGATACGCACGAAATCGTGATTTTCGTATGCCGTCGCACAAATAAGTGCCAAATCATACGCAGTGGTATAGTGGTTATCGTCGTGAAGTCCGTGCGGATTTACAAAATGAGAATTGCGTGCGCCGAGCATTTTCGCTTTTCCGTTCATAAGAGAAGCAAACTCGTCGATACCGCCCGCAACTTCAGTTGCAAGAGTAACCGCGGCGTCGTTTCCGCTTCTGAGCATAAGACCGAAAAGCAAATCTTCAACGGTTATAGTATCGCCCGCTTTCAGATATATGGACGAACCTTCTACGCCTTCTGCGATTTCGGGCACGGTTACGATTTTGTCGAGCGGCAAACGTTCGAGTGTAATCAACGCCGTCAACACTTTCGTCGTACTTGCAGGGTAGCACACCTCGTCTTTTCCGTCGGCGTACAGAACGCGCCTTGACGACGCCTCGATACACACCGCGCCGCTCGCGCCTCTTTTCACCGTTTGTAAGATTTTGTCGTTGATTGCATTTTTCGTGTTCTCATCGAGATTTTTGCTAATATAATTCTCGTTTTTGTCGTTTTTTAGAATACTTTTAATAGGATAAACGACGTTACCTATCGAAAACGAAGAAATTATTGCAATCGTCAAACACACTATCGCAATCGCCATAACGACCGCTTTTTTTGAAAAATCGTCCATATTCTTCCCTCTTTTCAATCCTTTTTCATAACGTTGGCAACGCTTTTGAGAAGTTCGAGCCACTTGTTTTCTTCGCCGTCTACCCTCACGAATTTTTTTTGCGCGCCGCAAACGAGAAAACCTATCGGGGTTACGCTCACCCCACCGCCGCTTACGCCGACGGGCGATTTCACTTTCTTTTCGTTCTCGTACTCAGCGCCGCCCGCGACGAAACCCACGCTGATTTTACTCACGGGCAAAACGAGCGTGCCGTCTCCGTTTACGATTGGCTTTCCGACAATCTCGTTAAATTCTGCCGACTTTTTCAAACTTTCTATCGTTTCTCGCAATATTTCTTCAAAACTTTGCATATTACCTTCCCTTGCCGATTGCAATCGCTTTTATAACTTGAACGGCGTTTATCCTTATTCTTATTCCGCACTCTGCGTCGAATCTGTCCTTTCTTTCGTCTTGAATCACCGTTTTTGCAAAAATCGGCAACATTTGCACGAGAGCGCACAGTATCGCGCCGTTTTTTGCGTCGTTTGCACCGACGTAGGCAATCAAGCCGTTTATATCGACAATCTCGTTTTCTACCAGAAAATACACGATTTTGCCCATTTGGTTTACGCTTACGCCGTTGTCGAGATTTTTGAGCGTCTTGCCGTTTATTTGCACTTTAAGACCTTCTCGCACGCTAACCTTGATTCTCGCAATCGATATGCCGACAAATTTGAATTGCACGTTCAACGCCTCGCTTGCAAGCGAAAAATGCATCGTGCAAGACAGTTTTACGGGAAATATGAGCGCGATGAGCAACGCTTGCGCGCAAATCAGTACGACAGCAATCGCCATAAATCTATTTTGCGTATTATTTTTCTTTTTATGTACTATGAAAAGCGATAGGAAAACACTTAAAAAAATCGACGAAAAAAGTTATTGAAACAACCGTTAAAAGTTAAAAAACGCATAAAAACCGGATAGTTGTTAAACGGTTAAAAATTATTATAAGCGAATATAAAAAACGGCTTATTTTCGTTAAACAAGCCGTTTTAAAAGAAAATAATTTTCTATGTTTTGCAATTCGATTGCAGAAAAAATTTTATCAATCGAACACTTCGAATTGTTCGCCTTCCAAAAATTCGGGGATTTCTTCCTCTTCCTCGTCAACGTCGGCAGCCGCCGCAAGCGAAAGAGTTTCGTTGTCCGCTTCGTCTTCGTCCATAATGGTGCGGTTGTGGAAAAGCGTTTCTTGCGAAGGCGCATTGATAAGCATAAGTTTTTCAAGCACTTCGTCGTAGTCGGGCAATTCGTCTATGTTTTCGATTTGGAATTTCTTCAAAAACTCGTCCGTAGTGCCGTAAAGAAGCGGACGACCGACAGTTTCCTTTCTTCCGACCGCCTCGATAAGCCCCGCTTTCAAAAGTCCGGTGAGAGCGTATTCCGAGTTCTTGTTGCTTCTCATTTCGTCGATTTCAAGACGAGTTATCGGCTGTTTGTACGCGATTGTGGCAAGCACTTCGAGAAGCGTCTTGGTCAGTTCCTTTTCACGCAACGGCGTCAGTACGTCCGCAACGGTGTCGCCGTACTTCGGATTCGAGGAAAACTGAACCTTTCCGTTAAATTCCAAAAGTACGATGCCCGAATTGTCGCCGTATCGCTTTTGCAAAGATTTGATGATAGAATTGAGTTTTTGCGTGGTGAGTTCAGGCACTTTTTCGCAAATGTCGCTTTTGAGTATCGCCGAACCGCTTGCAAAAATAATAGCCTCGACAACGTTTTCAATATTTTCCATCGTCACCCTCCTCGAAGTCAATCGGCACGTCTTCCGTACCTTCTATCGCAAATATCGTTATTTCTCCGAAAACTTCCTCTTGCTCGGCGCGAAGTCTGCCGTATTTGAGAAGTTCCAGCACCGCAAGGAACGTCGTCACGATGTCGCTCTTGTCGTAGTCCGGCTCGAACAAATCCGTAAACTTCATCTGCTTGCGCACGCTTATCATTAGGCGTATGTTTTCCATTTGCTCGTGCACGGAAAACCTATCCTTGACGACTTTTTTCGGAATAATCTCTTGCTCGTGTATGGCGGCGTTTGCAAGCACTCTCGCAAAGGCTTCGACAAGTTTGGGAAGCGAAAAATTGACGAGCGCGACTCTATAATCCTTGTCCGTAAACACGGGCGCGCGATAGAAACGGTTGATTGTTTCGATTTCGCGCAACTTCTCGCTTTGTTCGACGAGCAAGGCGTATTCCTTGATTTTGTTGATGAGCAGTTGACGCTCGTATTCGGGGTCGTCCTCGGTGATTTCCTCGTCGTCTTTTGGCAGCGTGCGAATGGATTTGAGATACACGAGTTCTGCCGCCATCGTGATAAACTCGCCCGCATAGTCGAAGTCGAGTTCCTCTTTCGGCGTATTGCGGATTATCTCGACATACTGGCTCGTAACTTCGGATATAAATATGTCCTCGATTGCGATTTTCGCACTCTTTATAAGTTCGTAAAGCAAAGGAATAGGTCCGTCAAAGTCGCTCAAATGGTAGACTATTTCGGGTTTTGCAACGACAAAATCGCCCTCGATTGCCTCGGGCTCGATTATCTCCGCATTTGCGGGGTTTTGATTCGTCGAAACGCTCTGCTCGTTTGCCGCCGCTTCCGAATTGCTTTGGGATTCGGAAACGGATTCGTTTTCGACGGATTCGGATTGCAAAACTTCTTCTTGCATACGAAATCCTTTTATAAAATAAATAACGTATAGATATTAACACGCGCACGCAAAAAAGTCAAAACAAATCGAAATAATGCGTCATACACATCGAAAACCGCTTAAAATAAGCGGTTTTCGCGGTATTTTATATTTGTCAAATCGAATATCATTTAGATTTTCTAATCGTTCTTGTAACTAAATCTGATTTCGATTAATTCCTTCTCGACGCTCTGCAAATCGTTTATTTTGCGGTTGACCAGTTTTTTGCGATTTCGCCGATTGCGTCGAACAAGTTGAGTCTTGCCACGTCCTCGTTTGCGACTACGCCCACTTTGTCGATAACCACGCCGTCTTTAATAAGATACGCTTCGCCGACCTTGTCGCCCCTCTTTACAGGTGCTTTGACGGACGAGGGCAAATCGAATTTGATTTCATACTTCGCTTTGTCATCGCGCGCTACGAATCTTGCCAAGTCGCGTTCCACACCGAGCGCAATATCCTTGCTCTTGCCGCCCGAAACGGCGAGCCTTACGTCGAGATTTTCACCCGATTTGAGCATAATCTCGTTTGCGAAGTTTGAAAACGCATAGTCGAACATCGAACTTATCGCGGCGTTTCTTATTTTTGAACTTTCCGCACCGATAACGACCGCCACTACGCGCATATCGCTCTTTTTGGCCGTTGCGCAAAGGCAGAATTTCGCCTCGCCGGTGAATCCCGTTTTACCGCCGTCGCAACCTTGATAGAAGCGCACGAGTTTGTTGGTGTTGGTTATGGTCGTGGTTCTGCCGTCGGGGTGCTTGTAGTCTTCGAGCCAAATTTTTGCGTACTCGAAATACTCTTTATGCTTGACGAGTTGACGGAACATAACCGAAACGTCCTTTGCGCTCGAAAAACTTTCCGCGGCAGGCAACCCCGTACAGTTTTTGAAAGAAGTGTCGTTCATGCCGAGTTCTTTTGCCCTCGCGTTCATTTTTGCGACGAAATTTTCGACGCTGCCCGATATGTGTTCGGCAAGCGCAACGCACGAGTCGTTTGCCGACGCGACGATAACGGTTTTGAGCAGTTCGCCCGCCTTATGCGTCGTACCTGCGTCCAAAAACACTTGCGAGCCGCCCATACTTGCCGAGTTTTGGCTTATTTCCACATCGTCGTCAAGGGATATATCCCCTCTTTCAACCGCTTCGAGGGTCAAAAGCGACGTCATAATTTTCACCATACTCGCAATGGGCAGTCTTTCGTTTTCGTTGCGTGCGTAAAGCACCGTGTCCGTTGCGTAGTCCACCATATAGGCAGATTTACCGACGGTTTTGAAATCGGTTGCGGCTTCGCATACCGAAGTATTCATCGCAAATACCGACGCCAAAACGAAAGCGGACACAAGCAAAACGCAAAGCAGTATTCCGCAAACGGTTTTAATCACGCCGTATTTTTCGGATTGTGTATTAAAGGTATTGTTTTTCATTTTTCACCTCACGCTTTTCGTTAGCGTGTATAAAAAGTCGAAAAGTATGCAAAAAGCACGCAGTATTCGCAAAAATGAAACGCATTTTTGAGTGAAAAACGCTCGAAAATGTCGTTAAAAGCACGTTTTTTCGCTCTAATACAGCGTGACGACGATGACTTTGAAAATCGAACCGACGATGACGAACAGCACGAACGCAATCGCGACGTTTATCGCAATAATCTTCAACGTGTTGACAAACGACGGTTTGAGACCGCCGTTTTTACAGCCGCAATCAGGCGCAACCGTAACCGTTGAGCAAAGCACGAAACAACAAAAAGTACCGAGGAAAAACGGCAGATAAATCAAAAGCAAGTCGATGAGCCCCGTCGTTTCGTATCTACCTATCAGCGCGACGGAATACCACCCCGTTGCAAAACCGAGCGCGAAAAACGGTAACACTATCAAAAACACGGTTTTGTCGTTGATTCCCGCAATCAAAAACACGGCGTAGCACACCAAAAGCGCAAGCAACGAGATGAAAAACACTTTCACCGCGCCGAATTCCATATCCGCGCGCGCAACTCTTTCGAATCCGTCCTCACCAACCGACCTAAACGCAGATATTACGCCGACGATAATGCCCAAAACGAAGATAATACTTGCGCAAATAATAACTTTTTTATTGTCCGAAACAAAAGTTTTCAAAGCGGATATAATCGACTTCGTTCTGAGAGAGCCTCGCATATATAAAGCATATGAAGCACCAATGACGTTATGACAAAAAAAGCAATTTTGCGTGACGTTTGGTAGGAATTTGCCAAATAATCCGACTATAAAAATGCTAATATGCGCTTGTGAAAGAAAACGAACTCAAAACCAAAGAATACCTTTTGAAACTCGGATTTCAACCCAACCTAAAAGGTTACAGACTGCTTGCAAAACTCATTTGTTACGCGCTCGACGGACAAGACATACTGCCTTTGAAGTATAAAGGCTACCAAACGCTGTCGGCGGAATTTGCCGCGTCGAAAGCGAGCGTGGAAAAAGACATTCAAAACGCAATTTCGGCGGCGTTTTTGCGCGGACAAGTGGACGTACTTTATACGGAATTTGGCGAAACTCTTGACGAAAACAAAGGCAAACCCACAAACAAACAGTTCGTTCTCACCGCTCTCGAACGGATAAAATAGAACGCGAACTTAACAGCGCGTTTTTGCATTAGAGTGCGTTAGAATATCGGAAACAAATAATTTCGGCAGCTTAAATAATCGATTAACAGCCGAAACGACGGCAGCCGTTACGGTTTGAAAAAGTAAGACGGGCGGATAAATCCGCCCTATATTTATACGTCGCACAAGTGCAACGGGTAAACTTCTTTATACAATCGATTTTCCAAGTCGCTTTATTCAAAGATTTTATATATAACCGCTTTGCAAAAACGATAAATTATCGCTTTACGCAACGGATTTATAACCTTTTACGAGATTTCAAACGTTACGCAACCAACTTGAAATCCTCGATTCGCAAATCGCCGAAACACTCTATACTTTGCGCTTTTTCAAACATAAATCTCGAATGAACGGCGTACCCTCTCGTCGGGTCTTGCACGAAAACGTGGGTTATCGCGCCTATCAAAATGCCGTCTTGAACGATTGGACTTCCGCTCATTCCCTGCACGATTCCGCCCGTTTTGGCGATAAGTTCTTTGTCGCTCACCTTTACGACCATACCCTTTTCAGCCGCTTCGCTTTGCGACACGACTTTGACTATTTCAACGTCATAGAACTTGGGTGACGAACCGTCAATAGTAGTCAAGACTTGCGCTTTTCCCACTCTTGCTTCGCCTTTTGCGGCAATTCTATACAAATCGCCGTCGGGAGTCGCGGTATATTTGCCGTACAATCCTATTTCGGTGTTGTCGAAAATCTCGCCTATAGTCATTGAAAGTCTGTTTACGTCGGCAATCAAGCCGCCCGCTTTACCTCTTTCCCCTTTTTCTACGCCGCTTACGGTTGCGTTGTATATCTTGCCTTCGTTGAGTTCCTTTTCAAGTCCCGTGTCAGCGTCTGCGATTTTATGTCCGAGTGCGGCAAACTTGCCGTCTTGCGTGACGAAAGTCAGCGTTCCGACGCCCCCTACGTCCTCTTTGAGCGCAAGACCGAGTTTATACTTTTCGTCCGCTTTGTCCTTTGCCAGAACGGCGGCATCTTTTTTGATTACGTTGTCGTGCAAATACTCAAAAGTGATTCTCGGATTCGTAAGTTCGGATAACGTCTTTTTGAGTTTGTAGAGCGAATCCACCTTTTCGCCGTTGAGGGAAAGAAGCACGTCGCCCCTATTTATTTGCGATTTTTCAAGCGGATACACATCGCCGTTTTTTGTTGCTACGCTTCCTTTTGCCGCAACTATAAGACCTTGCGCTCGGATACTTATGCCAATCGGCTTGCCGCCTATTCTGACGTAATTCTTGTCGCCCAGGCCGCAGGTCTGCATTTTGTTGAATAACGAATTGTTGCACAAAACCGCTTGATTTTCGGTAAATGTATTCTTAATTTCGATATTTTTTAGAACACTTATATTACAAATCAATGCGCAAAAAGCGCAAAATAGCAAAATCAGCGTTATTGCCAAGAACGCCCTTCTTTGTGTTTTGATATACTTTTGTTTGTCTTCATTCTGCATACTTCTATGTTGCGCAAAATGAAAATTCGTTTGCTTGTAAATTTATGTAAAAGAAAAGCGAACGCCAATCGACGTTCGCTTCACTGCCAACCCTTTTACACAAGAACTTAAAAACACATAGCGCGCAATTTACCTTCTCTTATAAAAAGATTTATATTAAATTGTCATAAATTATTTTTCGGATTCGAGAATATTGCGAGCCATATATACGCCCATAACCGAAGCCATCATAAGACCTCTCGTCCAACCGCTACTGTCGCCGAGACAATGCAAGCCGTGAATCGAAGTGTTGAGTTTGTCGTCCATTTTGATCTTGTTGCTGTAAAATTTAAGTTCGGGGCTATAAAGCAACGTTTCATACCCTGCAAAACCGGGGACGACCTTATCGACCGCTTGAATGAAGTTGATGATGTTGAGCATTGCTCTGTACGGCATACCCGCGGTGATGTCGCCCGCAACCGCGTCTTTGAGCGTGGGACGAACGTTCGAGAAGCCGAGTTCTCTTTGCCAAGTACGCTTTCCGCTCAAAATATCGCCGTAGCGTTGCACCATAATCTTGCCTGCGCCGAGCATATTCGTGAGTTCGCCGACGCGCTGTGCGTATGCGATAGGCTCTTTGAACGGCTCTGTGAAAGAATGCGAGCAAAGAATCGCAAGGTTCGTGTTGTCGCTTTTCTTTTCCTTGTAACTGTGACCGTTGACGACTGCCAAATCGTTGTCGTAGTTCTCTTGCGACACGAATCCGCCGGGGTTTTGGCAGAAGATACGCACTTTGTTCTTGAACGGTTCGGGATAACCGATGAGTTTGGACTCGTAAAGCACGTCGTTGACTTCTTCCATAATCTCGTTGCGCACTTCGACTCTCACGCCGATGTCGACGACGCCCGGTGCGTGCGCGATGTTGTGTTCGGCGCACATCTTTTCAAGCCAGTCCGCGCCGCGTCTGCCCGTTGCGATAATGGTTTTGTCCGCAAAGATTTCCTCTTTGTTGCCGCCCTTGCTGTCCTCGATATACACGCCTTTGCACTCGTCGCCTTCGAGAATGATGTTGGCGCATTGTCTTGCGAAAATGAGGTCAACACCGTTATCTCTCAAATAGTTTTCGATTGCAAGGTACAAATCGTGCGCTTTTTCCGTGCCGAGGTGGCGAATGGGGCAATCGACCAGTTTCAATCCTGCCTGAATCGCTTTTTTGCGGATTTCTTTGACTTTTTCCACGTTTCCGAGACCTTCGATATGCTCGTCCGCACCAAATTCGAGATATATTTTGTCGGTGTAATCGATGAGTTCCTGCGCCTTATCCGCACCGATGAGTTGCGGAAGTTCGCCGCCGACTTCGTATGAAAGAGAAAGTTTGCCGTCCGAAAACGCGCCTGCGCCCGAAAAGCCCGTCGTTATATGGCAATAGGGCTTGCAGTTGCGGCACTCGCCGCCGAACGTCTTGGGACATACGCGCTTTTCGACAGGTTGTCCTTTTTCGATTATGCACATTTTTTTCTTGCTTCCGTTGCGCAAAAGTTCGATTGCGGTAAAGATTCCCGCAGGGCCTGCACCGACGATACAAATATCGTATTTTCTCATTTCAACCTCTGAATTTCGTATTTTTCAAACGAACGTATAAAATAATATATTATTTTACGCCTCGTTTTTTCCGTCGCAAAAAGTTTTGCACCCCCGCGACCTGTTGGATTATAATGCCAAAACGCCGCCTTGTCAACACTTCGGGTTCGTTTTGACAAAATGTTTTTTACGCTTTGTCGATAATTGTCAATTTTTGCAAGCCTGCGCCATAAAATATACAACTCGGAGGACTTAAATGGCTTTGGAAAACTTGCTGACTCTTTTGAAAAATCTTATCATATTTTCTTCCTATATGACGGAAAAGAGTTCTTTTCCAAAGCCGTTGTCCAAAGAAAAAGAGCAAGAATACCTCAAAAAAAGCGCGAGCGGCGACAAGGAAGCAAAGGAAATCCTCGTAAAGCACAATCTGCGCCTCGTGGCGCATATCGCAAAGAAATACGCCAACTACGGCGACAACGACGAACTTATATCCATAGGCTCTATAGGACTTATGAAAGCAATCGAGAGTTTCAAAAGCGACAAAGGCACTTCCCTTGCCACCTACGCTTCGCGCTGTATCGAAAACGAAATCCTTATGACCATGCGCACGAGCAAGAAACATCGCTCGAACGTGTCGCTCAACGAACCCATAGGCGTTGACAAGGACGGCAACGAACTGGTGATTATGGATATGCTCGAATCCGACCAGAACGTCATCGAGGACGTGGAAAACTCGATAATGATGGAAAAACTGTCGCAAATCACCAAATCCGCGCTTGACGACAGAGAGTATCAGATAATCAAACTGCGCTACGGACTTGAAAACACGGGCGCGCTCACCCAGCGCGAAGTTGCAAAAAAATTCAATATTTCACGCTCGTACGTTTCCCGAATCGAGAAAAAAGCCCTCGAAAAAATCAAAAAATCCGTCAACAAAGACGATTTAATGTGAATCGCGCATTAAAAAACGCAAAGCGAACGAGTTTCGCTTTGCGTTTATATTGCATACATAAATTCTAAAAAACCGATAACTAAAATTTAATCGCTTTTTTAAGCAATCGTTCGTTTTGAAGCCGTCGTTTTTATAAAATCAGTCGTTTTTCTTGGTCATTTCCTCTTTGAGTTTGACAAGGCTTTCGATTTCGTCAAGCAAGGTGTTGATGTCCTTGAATTGACGGTGGACGGACGCATAACGGACGTACGCAACTTCATCTATACTCTTTAAGCCTTCCATAACCATATCGCCGAGCGCGGCGGAAGAAATCTCTTGGTCGAGCGAATTGAGCACCTTGCGCTGAATGTCGCCCACAAGTCTGTCGATTGACGACATCGAAATGGGGCGTTTTTCGCACGCTTTCATAATGCCGATTTTGATTTTATTGAGGTCGAACGCTTGGCGAGAACCGTCTTTTTTGATGACCATTACGGGCGTCGATTCGACGGTTTCGTAAGTTGTGAAACGCTTGCCGCAAACCACACACTCTCTGCGACGGCGAATGGAAGTGCCGTCCTCGTTTTGGCGCGAATCCACAACCTTGCTGTCCATACTACCGCAATATATACATTTCATTTGTCTACATACCTCGACTTTTATTGCGAATATTATACAATATATTGTAAAAAATGTAAACCTTAATTTTTGAAAAAATACCATATTTAGTGGGTTTATTGTTCAATCAATCACAACGAGCGTACATTTTTTTGCGCATTTTATACATTTTTTTTGTTCCAAAGCGGATTTTGTCGGAATAAAAAAGGCGGCGCGGAATATCATTTAGTATGGCACAAAGACAATACTCGTTTGCGGAACTATCAAGAAAAACTGTGATAAACGTTGCCGACGGCAAGGAACTCGGCAAGGCGTGCGACATTATTTTTACGAATTGCGGAAACGTATGCGGAATCGTCGTGCCCGGCAAAAAGAGCCTTTTGAAAAGCATTACGAGCGCGGAAACAATATTTATCCCTTGGAATCGGATTATGAAAATCGGCGCGGATGCGGTTTTGGTGGAACTCGTGGGCAACTACGCAATGACTATGGCGGAAGACGCCGTCCAAAACAGCGAGCAAAACAAGGATATATCATATTGATAAATTAAACTTAATATATCCTACTATTCACTGTTGTTATCGAACATCATTGCAATCGAACATCATAGCAATCGAACATCATTGCAATCGAACATCATTGCTATTGAGAATTCATCGATATTGAAACTTCGGTATTGAAACTTCGGTATTGAAACTTCAAACGATATAAAAAACACGGCGATTTTTGCCGCATTTTTTATTAGTTTTCGCGATAATTTTTTAAGAGTTTTGACGGCTTATATAACGCCGCCGCAAAATCAATTCATACACGATTTTATGCGCTTTATCGCGGATTTTTCAAGGCGAGATACCTGCGCTTGCGATATGCCTACGATTTTGCTTATCTCGATTTGCGTTTTACCGTCGAAATAGCGCAATCGCACGACTTCCATCTCACGTTCGGGGACGTTTTTCAACGCTTCGTGCAAAGCGATTTTTTCCGTCCAGTTTTCGCTCGTTTCCTTCTTGTCGGCAAGTTGGTCGATGAGTTCCTGTCCTTCCTCTGCGTCGTTGTAGACGGGTTCGTAAAAGGATACCGGTTCGCTCACAGCGTCGAGCGCGCAAGCCACTTCGCAAAGCGGTACGCCGATTTCTTCGGCGATTTCCGTCATAGTCGGGTCGTTTGCGTTGAGTTTGGACAAATCCTCTCTCGCTTTCAATGCCTTGTACGCCGTATCGCGCATACTTCTCGACACTTTAATCGTCGTACGATCGCGTATTGCGCGCCTCATCTCGCCTATTATCATAGGCACGGCATATGTTGAAAACCTGACGTCGAGATTTACGTCGAAATTGTCGAGAGCCTTCAAAAGCCCCACCATTCCTACCTGAAACAAATCGTCCGCGCTTTCCGACGACTTTGAAAATCTTCCGACGCAGGACAAAACGAGTCGCATATTCGCACGCAAAAACAAATCGCGCGCTTCACCGTCGCCGCGCTTGATTTTCAAAAGCAATTCGTCACATTCTTTTGCGCTTATCTTGGGTAGCGTTGCGGTATCGATTCCGCATATTTGTACTTTGCCCATACAAGCCTCCTTTGAGTATGTACCTGTACGGGCAAATTAAATTCAGTGCGTTAGATATGCGATTTTACGACATTCTTAACAGATTTCGACCGATTCCGAGCGAGTTTAGCCGAGTTTAGGCGGATTTCATCCGAGTTTAGACGATTTCAGCCGAGTTTCTGCATATCGCGCTTCAAGTTGTCGACGATTTTCTTTTCGAGTCGAGATATATAAGACTGCGATATTCCCATCATATCGGCAATTTCTTTTTGGGTCATTTCGTCCTTGCCGTAAAGTCCGAAACGAAGTTCGAGAATCTGCTTTTCTCGGTCGGGCAACTTGTCGAAAGTGTCCTTCAATATCTTCTTTTCGTCGCACGCCTCGACTTTGTCGTATACGGCGTCGGGGTCCGTGCCGATTATGTCGCAAAGAAGAAGCATATTCCCTTCCCAGTCCACGTTCAGCGGCTCGTCGAGCGACACTTCGGCGCGTTGCTTGCCGGTCTTTCTGAGGTGCATAAGGATTTCGTTTTCTATGCACCGAGAAGCGAACGTGGCAAGTTTTATGTTTTTGTCGGGATTGTAACTTCCCACCGCCTTGATAAGCCCTATCGTGCCGATGGAAACAAGGTCGTCCATATCAACGCCCGTGTTGTCGAAACGCTTGGCAATGTACACGACAAGGCGCAAATTATGCTCTATGAGCGACAATCTCGCTTCCTCGTCGCCCGCAAGGAACTTTTTTACCGTTTCCGCTTCCTCGTCGGGCGTGAGCGGGGACGGCAACGAATTGCCTTGTGATATGTAATTGACAAACGATTTCTCTTTCAGCCCGAGTTTTTCGAGCAACTTTTGAAATAACGCTTTGATTTTGCCTTTCATATATTTTCTCCGTTATTTACGTTTTTATGAGCAGAACCGATATTTTTTGTCTAACGCTCTTTTCCACTATGTCGAATATTGCTAAATACCCGATTAGAACATCGAATTTTGCAATATTATGTCGTAGTCTCCGAAGTTTTGTTCGCAGAGCGCGCCGAGTGCGTTTTGCGCTTTTTCTCCGACCTTTACCGTATCGAAGCGCACGACGGGCATACACTTATCGCCGTTTACGGTGTGCGCGTTGACAAATCCTTCTATGGTGCGTTTACCTATTTTTTCGCAAGCGGATTTTGATAATATCACGACGGGCAAGCCGCTCAAATCGTCGGTGAGCAGATTTCCGCTGTCGCACAAGCCTTTGAGTTTGAAACTAACGCCGTCAATATCTATTTCAACGTCTTTTACGACCTTTCCGCGCGTGCTTCTCTTTTTGGCGATTACGAGTCCTACGGCGATACATACGAACGCCGCAGTTGCGACGATACCGAGAATCGCATACGACTTTATATCGACGTTAAACGCATAAGACAAGCCGTATACTATACCGCCGACAAAGTACGTGACGAGACAGAAGCACATAAGCGTTTTGAGATAGTCGCATATCTTCTCTTTTGCTTTGTCGCCTTCGCATTTTGAAAGCAACGCGCACATCAGCGGCGCAAGCAAAACTTTGACGAGGATTTGTCCCCATTTCGGCGCAATCGCAAACGCAATCGCCACCGCCGCGCCGGTTATAGCCGTCAGTATAAGACGAATTTTGCCCACTCTCTTTCTTCTTATTGCAAGCGTTGTGAGAGATATGCACAAATCCACTGCGAGATTGTTGAAAACGACTAGTTCTATGTATACGTTCACGAAAACAAGATAGCGTAAATCAAATGAAAATTCTTTCTTTCCGTGTCGGTGAAAACGCAAAAATCCTCGCAAAAATTTGCGAGGATTTTGTGGATAACTCTAAATAATATTTTGAATTTTAAGCGTTTAGATTGCCGTTTTGTGCAAATCTACGTCTCTCGTCTCAATCAGTCTCTGTCCCTTTTCAATCTGCGAAGGAATGCGGGGACTTGCTTTTTGGTGACGTCGATTCTCGAAGATTGGACTTCGTTTTCTTGCACTGCGGGCTGCGGAGTCGGCGCGACTTGCGGTTGAACTACGGGTTGAACGGGCTCTGCGGGTGCAACCGGTCTTTGCATTTGTCCGAAAGTGGGTCTGTTTGCAAAAATGTTTTGATTGAACACGGGTTGCTCTACTTCCGCTTGTTGTTCTTCTTCCTTTTCGTCTTCTTCAACGTTGGAAGCCGCTTGCGATAGCGCGGTTGCAAAGGATTTGGGCGGTTGCGGCGCGCTGCTTCTTGCAGGCGCAAGGTTTCTGTCCACGAATCCGGTTGCGATAATCGTGATTTCGATGTCTTTTTTGTCGGGAACGAACGCCGTGCCGAGAATGATGTTTGCGCTGGGGTCAACGACTTGTTTTACGATGTCGCACGCTTCGGTGACTTCGCCCAAAAGCATATCGTCGCCGCCGGTGATGTTGACGATAATGCCCGTTGCGCCCTCGATGTCCGTTTCGAGAAGCGGACTGAACACTGCTCCGCGCACTGCTTCGATGACTCTCTTTTCACCCTTGCCGTAGCCGATACCCATATGGGCAAGACCTTTGTTGGAAAGAATCGTGCGAACGTCGGCAAAGTCGAGGTTGATAAGTTCGGGATTTGCGATGACGTCGCTTACGCCCTGAACGCCTTGACGAAGCACGTCGTCCGCGATTTCGAACGCACGTTTGAAGGAAATGTTCTTGTCAAGCACTTCGATGAGTTTCTGGTTGGGGATAACCAAAAGCGTATCGACGAAGTTTTTGAGGTTTTTGATGCCTTCTTCGGCGTTTTTCATACGTTGCGCACCCTCGAAGTTGAACGGCTTGGTTACAACCGCGACGGTGAGAATGTTCATAGATTTTGCAATCTCTGCGATGACGGGGGCAGCACCCGTACCCGTGCCACCGCCCATACCTGCAGTGATAAACAAAAGGTCGATGTCTTTGAGAGCGGCTTTGATACGCTCGCGAGATTCCTCGGCGGCTTTTCTGCCGATTTCGGGGTCGGAGCCTGCGCCCAAACCGCCCGTCATATTAGCGCCGAGTTGAATTTTGCAATGCGGAGGAACGAGGGACATATTGAGTGCTTGCATATCCGTGTTCATAACAACGAAACTTGCGCTCTTGATGCCTGCTCTAATCATATTGTTGACGGCGTTGTTTCCGCCACCGCCCACGCCGACTACGACGATGTTCGCCTTGCCGGGTTTCTTTTGAGAAACGGGTTGGAACTGTTCGTGAGTTTGCTCTGGTTCAATTTCCTCTGCAGGCTGTTGTTGAGCCTCCTCTTGCACGGTTTCTTGCACGGTTTCTTCTTCCTCTTGGGAAGTTTCGTCGTTCGGCGTCCAACCGAATTTTTCAAAATCTATCATTTTTTACCTCCGTTGAATAACTTTTTTATAAATGCTCCGAAGTCGAACTTCGACAGATTGTCCGCCATAACCAGAAGCGACGCTTTGGAGCAGTCGTCGGGTTTGACGAATCCGGGAAGTTTCGGAGTGATGATTTCAATGTTTTTTCCGAGTTGTTCGCTCAGATACTTCTTTGCGCCGCGCATAGAGGCAACGCCCTCGCCCGTGAGATATACGGGCATATACGACGGTGCGTCTTCCTCGACGCTTTTGAGAATGTCGCCGATGACGTCGGCAAACACGTCGAGCCTGTTCTTTGCAATCTCGCAGGCGTCTTGCGCGTATACCGCGTTTTCGCCGTCGCTGACAAGCACCGCTTCGTCGCTGTAATTGAGATTGAGATCGACGAGGCGTTTTGCTTCTTCCGCCATATCGAAAGGCACGTCCAAAGCCTCGAATATATCCGCGCAAATGTGTGCGCCGCCCATAGAAAACGACTTCATATCGAGGATTCCGTCGCCCTTTGCAATGCTTACGGACGAGGATAAATATCCGATGTCGATGAGCATATACACGTTGTCGCGCTGTTCCTTTTCAAGCATAGCCATACACTCTGCCCAGCAGGTCGCGACGTATCTGACGTCGGTAAATCCGAGTTCGTTTGCAACGGTATCGAACATCTCGACGAACGCTCTTTCGCAAAGCATATAACTCACGCAAGCCTCAACTTGTTGAGCGTCCATATCCCTTACGTCGCTGTATATTTTGTCTTGTCCGTCGATGGCAAAATAAATTGCCGACGTGTTGATGGTCAAATATTTGCTTTGGTCGAAATCGTCGCCTTTTTTGAGAAGATAGGAAATGTCGTCGTCGATGACTCTACGCTGTCTGTCCAGTCTCACGGAAACTTCCTTTGTGACTACGGTGACGAATTCGGCAGGTACGCCGATAAAAAGACGTTTGGTGCGAGAGTCCGCACTCTTCATCGCTTCCAGAAGAACCTCTTTTGCGATTTGCACGGTTTCCTTGCCGTCGAACCACTCGCCGTTTTCATAGCCTTGATGTTGTTTTTCGACAACAGACTTAATGCCGAAAACGCTCTGCGCCCTCTTCGAGCCTACGATTGCGCTCACAAGGCGAGAGTTGACGTCCAAAACGGCTATGTCTTTTGTGAAAATCGAACCCATATTCTTCCTCTTTTTCTAAAAAACACGCTATCGCGCGCATTATTTATAATATTATTATATTGAAAATACTTATCGTGTCAACGAATTTTTATCAAAAATTTGCAGAATTCGCCTGTTTTTTGTCTATAAAGGCGTTTTATCGTAAAAAATAGGCGCGTTTATCTGTCTTTCGTGCGCAGAACGTAACCGCCGAGCGAGCAGAACATATCTTCGATATTCTCGTAGCCTCTGTCTATGTATTCGAGTCCGTACACACGGCTTTCACCCGATATTTTGAGTGCCGCGATGCAGAGTGCCGCGCCCCCTCGCAAGTCGCTCGCCGTCATCTGTCCGCCGCTTATCATATACGGCGAATCGGATTTGCCGCAACCCTCGACAATCGCGGTGTTGTCGGTTATCTTTATTCTCGCACCGAGTTTTGCAAGTTCACGCGCGTGGGCGAAGCGGTTTTCAAACACGGTTTCGTCGATTACGCTCACGCCGTCCGAAAAACAAGCCGCGCTCAGAAGTTGGGGTTGCATATCCGTGGGGAAAAGAGGATAAGGCGCGGTCGATACGCGCACCGCGTGCATACGCCCGTCAGAGCGCACGCGAAGATAGTTTTCGTCGCCTTCGATTTTGCAGTTCTTGTTTTGAAGCGCGTTTATCACCGCCCCCAAATGCTTTTTGTTTGCGCCGTATATCTGAACGTCGCCGCCGCATACCGCCGTCGCGCAAAGCAAAGTTCCCGCAACGATTCTGTCGCCGACGGGCGTAAACCTCGCGCCTGACAATTCCTTTACCCCCTCTATCTCTATAACCGACGTACCCTCGCCGCGTATTCGCGCGCCCATTGCGCGCAAGCACTCGACGAGCGACACGATTTCGGGTTCTCTGGCGCAATTCACGAGCGTGGTTCTTCCTTTTGCCAAAGCCGCGCACATAAGCAGATTTTCGGTTGCGCCGACGGACGGATATTTCATAAGAATTTTCGCGCCGATAAGTTTTGCCGCCTTGCACTTTATACCGCTTTGGTCTACGGTTATTTCCGCGCCCATTTTTTCGAGTCCGTCAAGGTGAATGTCGAGGGGTCTGCTTCCTATGTCGCAACCACCGGGAAGCGAAGTTTCCACCTCGCCCACCGTTGCCAACAGCGCGCCGAGCATAAACATAGACGAGCGCATATCCTTGCAAAGTTCGTCGTTCACGCGCGATGTGCGCGCTTGTCCTCGCACGATTATGCGCCTGCCGTCGCGCGCGACGTCCGCGCCCGAAGCGGCGAGCATTTTTGTCATCGCTTCGACGTCGGTTATGTAGGGACAATTTTCGACGATTAAGTCCTCTTTGGTCAAGAGTCCCGCGGCGAGTATGGGCAAAACCGCGTTTTTTGCCGCGTGCACCTCGTACGCGCCGAAAAGTTGATTGCCGCCGATAATTTTTAAGTGTTGATTTGACATAATTCCTCGCATTTTGACGTTTGGTCGTGTTATAGTTGCGCAAACGAAGTCGGTTGAAGATAGGGCGCGGAATTTCTTGCGATACTCTGCAATACGCCCACCGCGCACAAGTACGCCACGAGCGAACTGCCCCCCGCGCTCATAAACGGCAACGGAAGTCCCGTCGGCGGTATCGCGCCGCATACCACCGCCATATTGAGCATTGCCTGTATGCTCGTAACCGCAGTTATGCCGAGCGCGAGATAGCAAGAATATCTGTTTGACGCCTCTCTTGCGATTTTCAACCCTCGCTTTGCGAATACGAAAAACAAAATCATAATCGCCGCTATGCCGAATATGCCCGTTTCCTCGCCCACTATCGACAAGATGAAATCGCTTTCCGCAAAAGGCAAAAACAGATACTTTTGCCTCGATTGAAACAGTCCTACGCCGAAAAGTCCGCCGCTTCCGAGCGCGTAGTAGGATTGAATGAGTTGATAGCCTTCCTCAAGCGGCGATTGCCACGGGTCGAGAAACGCCAAAAGCCGTTGCATACGATAGGGCTCGACAAGTATCAGCGCGACCGCGCCGAGTACGACGGGCACGATTAAAAGCGCAAGATGTTTTATCCTCGCGCCGCTTGCGAACAACATTACGAACACCACCGCCACCGCGCACATAGTTATGGACATATTGGGTTCGAGCATAATAAGCACGCACACCGCGCCGCCCAAAAACAATACGAACAACACGTTGACAAACTTTTTCATATCCGCTTCGCTCGCAAATCTCGCAATCGCCATAACCATAAAAAACTTGGCGTATTCGCTGGGTTGTATGGTGAAAAACCCGAGATTGAGCCACCGCTTCGCGCCGTAACTTTCCACGCCCAACACCGGAAGAAAAACCATACCGAGAAGCGCGAGTCCGACGAGATACAAAAGCGGCGAAACTTTTTTGAGAGTCGATGATTTGACGTTTGACAAAAGCACGCTCGAAAACACTCCGATAAGCAGCGCGACCGCTTGCGTTTTGACGTAACGGAAAGCGTCGCCCGTCTGCACTTTTGCCGAGTAGCAAGAAGCGGAATATATGAACAAAAGCCCCAAAAGACTGAGCAATATCGCAACTATCGAAAGAACGTAATCCCCTCTGCCGTTTCCGACAAAGGAAAGCGACGGCACACGTTCCGCCTTTCCGAGTCTGCCGTGTGCGCGTTTCTCTCGTGCGAGTGGCGTGCGCAAAACGCGCGCTCGCTCGTCCGCATACGTACTTGCGCTTGTATGTACGCTCGCGCTCGAATATGCGCTCGCGCTCGATGTGTGCGAGCGCGTATAAGAAGCGTTTGCACGATTCATCTTTTCGAGAGATAATTCGCTATCTGCGAATCGAATTTTTCCGCTCGTTCTTCAAAGTTTTCGTACAAATCGAAACTCTTGCTCGCGGGCGAGAAAAGTATGCTTTCGCATTTGAGTTCCTTTGCCGTCTCGAACGCTTCGGATATTGCGCTTTCGAGGCTGTCGCAAACTTGCACGTCGTTAAAGCCGCAAGTTTTTGCCGCCCGATATACAACATCTGCATTTTCGCCTTGCGCCGTGACCGCTTTGACGTTGCTCGGCAAGCGGGAAAACAAATTTACAAAGTCCTCGCCGCCCTTTTGTCCGCCGAGCATAAGCACGCAATCGCCCACGCTCGAGCACGCGCACAAGCACGCAGATATGTTGGTGGACTTGCTGTCGTTGTAGACGTACACACCATCGGCAATCGCTATGAGTTGTCTGCGATAATGCGGACGTTTGAAGTCGGCAAGCGCAGAAGCCGTGCAGAACGCCGACACGCCCTTTATCATACATACGGCAACAGCCGCGAGTACGTTTTGAAGTTCGTCGCCCTTGAAGTCGATTTCCTCGACGGGTATGACGGGATTGCCTCTGAAACATACGAATCCCGACGAAATGTACGCGCCGCTCGGCTCGGTATGCTCTGTCGAAAACGGAATCTTTTGAGATACCGCCTCGCAAACTATGTTTGCCACTTCTTCGTCGTCGGCGTTGAATACGAGATAGTCGCTCTCGCTCTGCGCGCGGAAGACGTTTGCCTTTGCGTTGACGTAGTTTTTCATCGTCGCGTGGCGTGTCAAATGGTCGGGTTTTATATTGAGCAACACCGCAATATCGGGCGAAAATCCCGCGCTGTTTTCCAGTTGATAACTGCTCGCTTCGATAACCGCCGTTTCGGTTGCGTCGAGTTTGTCGGCAATCGAGGAAAACGGCACGCCTATATTGCCTACGGCGTGCGAGTGTATTCCCGCCCTTTTGAGAATGTGGTCGATAAGCAGCGTCGTCGTGGTTTTGCCGTTCGTTCCCGTAATCGCGATTTGCTCTGCAACGCACACGCTCGAGGCGAGATTCAACTCGCTCGTGACGGTTTTGTTTTCAAGCCTCGCGTCCAAAAGGAAATCCTTGTCGGGATTTACCCCCGGACTCAACACGATTAAATCGGCGTCCTTGAATACGCCTATGCTGCTCGTCGCTCGCTCGCGCGTCGGGTCGTCATCGTAAATTATCGCCCTCGCGCCCTTTTCTCTCAACAATTCGTATGCGGAAATACCGCTCGCTCCCGCGCCGTATACAACGACGTTTCTGCCGACAAGTTTCATATTGCCCTCGCAAATATCAGCGTCAGCGCGCCCCCTACCATACTCGCTACAAAGTATATCGTCACGATTTTAGACTCGTGGTAGCCTTTCATCTCCAAGTGGTGATGAAACGGCGCCATAAGAAAAATACGTTTCTTTGTGAGTTTGTAGTAAAGCACCTGCAATATAACTGATATGCCCGATACGACGTACATTATGCCCGATGTGACGATTAAAAGCGGATTTTTTGAAAAAATCGCGACGGTGGCGCACGCCGCGCCCAAAGCGAGAGAACCCGTGTCGCCCATCATTATCTTTGCGGGGAATCCGTTGAACACCAAATATCCGAGCAGTCCGCCCAACATAGATACGCAAAAAACGCAAAGTGACAGAATCTCTTTTGCGTAATCGCCGTCGCCGCTCTTTATCGCATCGTCGTAGACGAAGTACAAAAGCATAGCAAACCACAAAAAGTACGCAACCGACGAATAACCCGCAAGTCCGTCCAGTCCGTCGGTGAGATTCACGCAGTTTGTCGTTGCGACATAGGCAATCACGACGAAAGGAATTATCCCCCAATTCATATTCAGCGTATAGGTCGTAAACGGCAAATTTATCGCCGTGCCGATGTCCTTTGACGCGTACACGAACCAACCCGCAGCAAAACTGAGTCCGAGTTGCCCGATTATCTTCTGATACGGCTTCAAGCCGAGATTGCGAGTATAGCGGATTTTTATGAAATCGTCGAGGAATCCAAGCACGCAAAAACCGAACGTGACCGCTATTGCCACGAGCGAGAATCGCTGAAATTCAACGAGCGAAAACACGAGCGTCGGAAGCAAAAATATAAATCCGCCCATAGTGGGCGTTCCGCTCTTGTACTCGTGCTGTTTGACGTAGCCGAGAACGGTTTGCTTGGCTTTTAGTTTGCTCATCAGTTTTATGACGAGCGGCGCAACCGAAAGCGAGAGCGCGACCGACGCTATAAAATACAATAAAATTTTTACGAGCGCGCTCACCTTGCGTACCTCGCAATCATATCGAAATCGCTGTACGGAATCTTTTTGCCCTTAATTTCGAGATAGTTTTCGTTGCCCTTGCCCGCAAGCACGAGTGTGTCGCCTTCTTCCATTTCCGAAAGCGCGAATCTGACCGCTTCGGGTCTGTCTACTATACACTTTACGTCCTTTATCGTCACGCCCCATTCGATTTGCCTGATTATGTCGAAAGCGTCCTCGCTTCTGGGATTATCGCTCGTCAAAATTATATAATCGCTGTATTTCGAGGCGATTTTACCCATTGCCGCGCGCTTGGTTTTGTCGCGCTCGCCGCCGCAACCGAACAAGGTTATAAGCCTCGATTTCGTAATCGTTCTCGCCGTGGACAAAAGGTTTTTCAAACCCTCGGGCGTATGCGCAAAGTCAACGATTATCGTGCCTTTTTCGGTGTGTAAAACGGAAAATCTGCCCTTAACCGCCTTGATTTTCCTCACCGCGTGCATTATGGTTTCGCCGTCTATGCCGAGTTCGCGGGCAACGCTCATCGCGCCCAAAAGATTGTATACGTTAAACTCGCCGAACAGCGAGGATTTGACGTCGATTATCTCATCATTGAGATTGGCGACGAACTTCACGCCGTCTATGTCCTCGACAACGTTCACCGCGAAGCAGTCGGCAGGATTGTACAAGCCGTAACTTACGGTTTTTATATCCTTTCTTCCTTCCAACCTCGACAAAAGTATGCGACCGCTTTCGTCGTCTACGTTGATTATCGCCGTCTTGGCGTTGCCGTTCTCGAAATAGGACATTTTTACGCTTTGATAGTTGGAAAAATCCTTGAAATAGTCGAGATGGTCTTGCGATACGTTCGTCAAAATCGCAACGTCCGCTTTCAAATCGCCGAGTTTTTCGAGATATATGGCGTGCGCACTGACTTCGGCAATCACCACGTCGACGCCCCTCGTGCGCATTTTGAAAAACAGTTCGTTGAGTTCGTACGGGTCGGGCGTGGTGAGGCTCTGTCCCACCTTTTCACCGAGAATATAGTGACCTTCCGTGCCGATAAGTCCCGTTTTCACGCCTGCGAAAGTCAGAACGGAATCTATATAATGCGCCGTCGAGGTTTTGCCGTTCGTACCCACAACCGCAATGAATTTCATACCTTCCATAGGGCGCAAAAACCGATTCTGACACACTTGCGCGTACGCTTTGCGCGCGTCGGTCACGAGAACGTATTTTCCGCTTTCGGGTTCTTTTTGAGTGAGCGCGATAAAATCGCAATCTATTTCGCAAAGATGGTTGTTGCCGTCGTCGTTCACGCCCTCGAGACATACGAACAAATCGCCGTCCTCAACCTTTCTCGAATCGATTTTTATCTCTTTTATTTCCGCGTTCAAATCCACGTTCGTCTTTTGAATCTCTACGCCGTAAAGCAAGTTTTCAAGTTTCATAAGTTGCGTCCTCCAAGGGTTGATACACTCATAATAATGAGTGTAGAAAATATTATCAACCCAACCGCAATCTTAGACAAAAACGGAAAATCTTTTCGCTTTATTCGGTCAGCAAAAGCACTGCGTTTCGCTTGTCCACTTTCACCCCCGCGAGCGGATATTGCCCCGTGACAGAGTTGCCCTCGCCGTCCGTTTCGCAGTACAAGCCGAGTTTGCGAAGTCGGTTTTTCGCTTCGTTTACGCTCATACCCTCGAAGGACGGAAGGATAAATTCCTCGCCGATAATCTCTTTTTCCTCGCCCGTATACCGAGGCTCGATTCCGAGATAGGCAAACACGCTCTCGAATATATCTCCCACCATAGGCGCGGCAACGAGCGAACCGTAATACATATACCCTTGCGGCTCGTCAACTATGAAAAGCACGCCGTAGTTTGCGCCCTCGCTCACCGAAAATCCGAGAAAGGACGAGATATATTTGCCTCTTGCAATCTGACCGTTTTCGTACTTTTGCGCCGTACCCGTTTTGCCGAGTATCTTGTAGCCCGCAACGTACGCGCCCATGCCGCTTCCCGTCGTGACGACGCGTTGCAAAAGTTCGCGCATAATGTTCGACGTGGATTCGGATATAACCCTATCGCCGCCGGAAAGCGAGTAATTCGCAATCGTTTGCGAATTTGACTTCACTTCGCTCATAACGTGCGGCGCAACCTTGATTCCGCCGTTTATCACGCTCGAAGTAGAAGCCAAAAGCCCTATCGGCGTAACCGCGACCGCTTGCCCGAAGCCTATACGAGCAAGGTCCACGTTTTTGACGAGATTGCGGTCAATGAATATGCCGCTCGTTTCACCGGTCATATCCACGCCCGTTTTTCGAGTAAGACCGAACGCGGACAGATAGTCGTAAAACGAGTTCGTTCCCATTCGCAAAGCACATTCCATAAACACGCAGTTGCAACTGCCCTCGACCCCTTGTCCGAAATCGATTGAGCCGTGACCTTTCGCTTTCCAACATCGGATTTTCTTGCCGTCCACCACTTTCGACCCCGCGCAATAGAATCTGTCGCTCGTGTGCACCTTGCCGGAATCGAGCGCGGCGGCAGACGTCAGAATTTTGAACGTAGACCCCGGTTCGTATACCGTTGAAATTATGCGGCTTTTCGAACTTTCGAACAGCAACGTCAAATCGTCGCGCGGCACGTTGTTCAAGTCGAAAGACGGATATTCGCAAAGCGCGGCAATTCCGCCGTTCGAATAGTCCATAACTATGCAGGCAACCCCTTTGGGATTGAATTTCGCAACCGCGTTGCGCACCGCGCCTTCGACTATGCTCTGTATGCCTGCGTCGAGCGTGGTTTTCACGTCGAGTCCTGCAACCGCTGGCAAATAGTAGCCCGATTCCTTGTTTAGCGAACGCCCGACAAGGTCGGTTTCCGTCAATATCTTGCCGTTTACGCCCGTCAGATATTTGTCGTAGTAGGCTTCGAGGCCCGTCTGTCCGAATCCGTCGCTCGAACAGAATCCCAGCACTTGCGTCATAAAATCGCCGTAGGGATAATAGCGGTAATTGTCCTCCGAATAGTAGATTCCTTTGAGACCCGACTCGTATATTCTGTTGAGTTGCTCTTTGGTCACTTTCGTTGCGACGGTAACTTCGCTCGTGCGTTTTGAAATCTTTTCGAGAGTGCTGTCGTACGGATAGCCGAAAACGTCGCACAATAAGTTTGCAACCGCCTCTTTGTCGGGCGTGTTGCTCGGGCGAACGTACAAATTGTATCTCGTTGACGTCGAAGCAAGCACTTTTCCGTTTTTGTCGAGAATCTGCCCTCTCGGCGCGTCGGTTGGCACGTCACGAAGCCATTGATCGACCGCTTTCACTTGCAAGGATTCACCCTCGACAACTATCACCGCAAACATTTTGGCGAATATTCCCACAAACAAAAAGACCATCAGCAATAGAATTGCCGACAGCCTTTTTGTTGGATTATAAAGAAGATTGGGTTTTGTATGCTTTTTTGATTTATACGCGAACTTCATATTGAGAATCTATTGCAAAAGATTCCGTATTATTCGCTTCTTGGCTCGCTTTTATTTGCGAAGTGGGCGTAACCGCCTTGCCTTGATTGATTTTGGTTGCGTTCACAATGATGAGCGACGCAACGAGCGCGATTACGGCAAGATATACGCCGAGTATGATTTTGCCTTTCGTGTTGAGACGAGCGCGTTGTTTTTGTTCGCTGACGTTTTGAGTTTTTTGAGCCTTGCGGGCAAAAAGTCCAGTGCGCCCTACCGCTTGTTGCGCGCTATCCTCGAATACGGGCGTGTTGCTCATCTCGTTGTGCGCAAGTCTTGCGTATAGTTCTTGGTCGCTCGCTCTCTCGGTGTCCTGCGCCGTAAACTCGTAGAATCCTTGATGTGCGGGCGCGGATTGGCGTACTTGCGGCTCGGCATATTGCACTTGGTCGTAAGTTTGAACGGGCGCTTGCTCTTGATATTGAACGGGCGCGTATTGCGCTCTTTGTTGCAAGGAATCGTAGAAGGGATATTCTCTTTGTTGATATTCGACGGCTTGCGGCGCGACGTAAGGACGCGACGCTTCGTAATTTCTCACACTCTCGGTCGAACGAACTTCCCTTGCGGGTGCCATATCGAAATTATAACGCGAGTTTTGAACGGGTTGTGCTTGCGTATATTGATTTGCGCGCGAAGTCTTGAAGTCTTCGTAAGAGGGAAAACTCTCAACGTTGCCGCTTGCGACTTCTCTTGTGTTTCTGCCCAACAATTCGTCTAATGTGATTGCCATATCTACCCCTTTTAGATTATCGATTTTCTTTTTTTAACCCTGATAGAATATCGATTTCCCTTCTTTATAATTTTCTTGTTTTTTATTTTTGTTTTTGTTTGTTTTTCGTTGTCGTTTTGCCGTTTTATCGTCTACAATCTCTCGACGATTCTAAGTTTCGCACTTTGCGAGCGCGAGTTGGTTTTGAGTTCTTCCTCGCTTGCGACGATTGGTTTTTTGTTGACCAACTCGACTTCCTTCACCTTTCCGCATACGCACACGGGAAAGTCGGGCGGACAAGTGCAAGAGAGATTGAGTTCTCGAAACGCCGATTTGACGATTCTGTCTTCGAGCGAATGAAAGGTGATAACCGCCATTCTACCGCCCTTTTTAAGACGTCGTGCCATTTGAGTTATCGCTTCGTCCAAAGCGTTGAGTTCGCCGTTCACCGCAATGCGTATCGCTTGAAACGTGCGCTTTGCCGGGTGTCCGAATTTCCATCTCGTCTTTGCGGGATAACTGTCTTCAACTATCTTTGCAAGTTCGAGCGTGGTTTCAATCGGCTTTTCCTTTCTTCTTGCGACTATGTTTTTTGCAATAACTCTTGCAAGTTTTTCTTCGCCGTAATCGAAAAGAATGTTTGCGATTTCTCTTTCGTCGTATCCGTTCACGATGTCGTAGGCGGTGAGAGGTTGCTCTCTGTCCATACGCATATCGAGCGGTGCGTCTTTCATATAACTGAATCCTCTTTCGGCATTGTCCAGTTGATAACTGCTTACGCCGAGGTCGAGCAGGATTCCGTCAACCTCGCCTATCCCGAGCGAATCGAGTTCGGATATGAGGTTTTTGTAGTCGTCGTGTACAAACGTAACCTTGTCTTTGTACGGTGCGAGCCTTTCGGAAGCGGCTTTCAATGCGTCGCTGTCGCGGTCCACCGCAACGAGCCTTCCGCCCTCGCCGAGCCTCTTGACGATTTCAATCGAGTGTCCCGCGCCGCCGACCGTGCCGTCGACGTAGATTCCGTCGCTCTTGATTTTCAGTCCGTCGAGACATTCGTTCAACATCACGGGTACGTGTGCAAATTCCATTTTTTACACCCCGTACTTTTTGAGGTCCTGAATCATCTTGTCGATCTTGCTCGGATCGAGCACGCCGTATCTCGCGTCCCAAGCCTCCGCCGGCCAAACTTCGAGATAAGTTGCCTTTCCGACAAAAACCATTTCTTTGTCGATGCCGAATTTCTCTTTTATGTTTTTGTCGAGAGAAACTCTGCCCTGTGCGTCTTCTTCGAGAGGTCCGCTGAACGAGAACACCGTCGAAGTGAATTCGTCCGTGTCGGACGTGTACGGATTTTGGTTGATGAAAGGTGCGAACATTTCCTCGAATCTTTCTTCGGGAACGATGTACAAGCAACCGTTCTTGCCCGGAAGGTAATACGGGTTCGAGCCAAGTCCTTCGCGGAACTTGACGGGAATCCTGAACCTATTTCTCTCGTCGAGTTGATGACGAGCGTTTCCAAGCATAAATTTCGGCATTTGCTTTTCCTTTTGAGGGGCGCTTCACCCTTCACGCTTGTTATTGTATAACAATATAAACGACTTGTCAACGAAAATTTTCCAATTTTGACCCAAAATTTTTTCGAGTATTTAGTATGGATTATAGACTTTATACAATTTTAATTATGTTCACAAGTAAACTATATACAAACCGCAATTTTTGTCGTATAATCGTTTTCCGAAAAGTCGTCTTTTCAGTGGATTTTGCCTTGAAAACACGCAAAATCATTATAAATTTTCGCTCGATACAACGCTTATTATCCCCTATTTTCAACCTATATTTGCGCGCGTTTTTGCCACTTTCCGCCACTTTTCGAGCAGAAAATTTTTGCGTTAGCAACAAAAAATCTCATATCGCATATATTGTGGCAAATATAAAAGGAGGTAAAAAGATGTCTTTTTGCAACAACAACTCTACGATAGACAGATGTCCCGGGAACATCAACGGCAATCCGATGAACGGCTTGTGTGAAAAAGTTTGCATTCAGACCACCAAAATCTTCGACGCCTGCATGATGCAGACAAGCATAGATTCTACGGTGGCTCTCACGAACATTTCGCCTGCAAACCCCACTCTTCCGCTCACATTCGTCAGCGGCTCGTCAACCTCGTCGGTCGGCACGATTACCGCCCTCACGATAACACCGATTGCCGACAGAGCGGGACTTTCAAGAGTAACCGCAACGATTTCGATACCCGTTCAAATCGCCTACACCGACGCAAACGGCGTTGCAGGCACGGGCACGAGCACCGTGAGTATCGCCCAAGACGTGGTTATGTGCGTGCCGTCGGGCAGCGTAATTTCGCCCGTCATCGCGGCAACCGTCAATATGGCTTCGCCGAGAGGTACTTACGTGAGCGACTACACGTTCTCGATAACTTGTTGCGTTACTGTCATTCTCAGCGTGCAAGCACCCGTCAATCTTCTCGTACCGTCCTACGGCTACTGCAAGATTCCGCCCTGCACGGAATTCAGCCAAGACGCTTGTCAAGGCGTGTTCGATTTGCCCTTGTTCCCGTCTTGACAAACAAGAGCAACCGAACGACAATTCGATAAAATCGAATTGAAACATAAAAGGCGCGAAAAAATTCCGTGCCTTTTATGTCGTTGTTCGATTTTCAAAACATTTCATATCTTCTATGTTTTTTTGATTTGTCACTCGTCAAAAAATTCAATCGTTTTATTCTTATTATGCCGCTCGATATTTCGTTTTACCGTATTTTCTATTTGCCGCTCTTTTCTTTTATATCGCATTTTTTTCTTTCGTTATTTCCCGATTTTACGTCAATAATTGATAAATAATAATTTATATGTTATATTATCCGTATGAAAGTTTTTGCAATAAGCGATTTACATCTATCCTCTGCCGTCGAAAAACCTATGGACATTTTCGGCGACGGCTGGCAAAACCACTTCGCAAGAATAAGCGAGGACTGGGAACGAAAGGTTGCCGACAGCGACCTCGTTTTGCTTGGCGGCGATATGTCGTGGGGATTGACAATCGAACAAGCAAAACCCGACTACGACAAAATTGCGAAACTCAAAGGCAAAAAATACGTCGTAAAGGGCAATCACGACTATTACTGGGGTTCGCTCGGCAAAATGCGCGAGACATTCCCCTCTTTCAACTTCATTCAGAACAATGCGTATAGAGTGGAATCGGAAAGCAATCAGCAAAAAGCGGTTGTCCTCGCCGGCTCTCGCGGTTGGAATATTCCGCAAAATGACACGTCGGAAGCGGATTTGAAAATTTACAAAAGAGAATTGATACGCCTCGAACTATCTTTGTCCTACGCCAAAACTATGCAAAAAGAAGGCGATATTCTCATTGCAATGCTTCACTATCCGCCGTTCGAAGCAACTTATCAGGACACCGAAGTTACCGCGCTTCTTGAAAAATACGGCGTGAACTTTGTACTGTACGGACACTTGCACGGCAAGAGCGCAAGGGTAACCCCGACGCTCAAAAAACACGGCATAACCTATATTTTGACGTCTTGCGACCTTGTTGACAACAAACTCATAGAAGTGTGCGAAATATAAGTAAACAGACGTATTTTTGACTAAAGTATTCTAAAACTTATTGATTTTTAGAATAAAAATTGAAAAGCATATTGATAAATTATAAAAAAATAACGCTTGCAAAACTTTTGTTTGCAAGCGCTATTTTCTTTGGGGCGTGGGGCATCGCCCCACCCGCAATTATTAATTATTAATTATTACTTTGCTTGGCATTTGCAAGTAGCATTTCTATTCTATCGAGTACACCCTCTTTGCCCGTTTTAGCAGAAGCGGACGTGACGAGGATGTCTTTCGTACCCACACAGAGCGCGGTTGCAATGACGCTCAAGCACTTTTGTTGTTGCGCTCTTGAAAGTTTATCTGCCTTCGTTGCGATAATCGTAAAAGGAATATTGTACGAGTACAAATAGTTTATAAGCATTTTATCGTCATCGGTTGGTTCGTGGCGCATATCGACAAGCACAAAAACGTTTATAAGGCGATTGCTCGTTCGCAAATAGTTTTCGATAAGTCCGCCCCACTTTTGCTTTTCTTGCTTGTTTACTTTCGCATAACCGTACCCCGGAAGGTCTACAAAATAATACTCGCCGTTGTTTATCTCGAAATAATTAAGCAAACGAGTTCTGCCCGGTTCTTGCGAGGTTTTGGCAAGTTTGTTTTGGTTCACCATAAAATTGATAAACGAGGACTTGCCGACGTTGGATTTGCCCGCAATCGCAATTTCAGGCACGCCGTAGTCGGGCATCTTGCTCGCGTCTGCGACGGACGTTACGAATTTTGCTTGTTTTATCATCTTTTGCACCTGTTATTCTCTGCCGTTTTTTTGCCGTTTTCAACGCAAAAACTATAAAAATAGCGCATTAGATGCGCTATTTTCGTTTGCTATGCGATACAATCGGCCGTTTTTTCTATTTGCTTTCTCACCACGATAGGCTTTTCCGTCTTGTCAATGGAAGCCTTTGTGACAATGACTTTTTCGATGTCTTTCTCAGACGGAATCTCAAACATAAGTTCGAGCAACACATCTTCGAGAATGGCTCTCAATCCTCTTGCGCCGGTGTTGAGTTGAATTGCCTTTGCGGCAACCGCTCTCAACGCGTCGTCCTCGAATTCGAGCGTAACGCCGTCGATTGCAAATTGATATTTGTATTGCTTTACGAGCGCGTTCTTCGGCTCGGAAAGGATTTTTACGAGCGCGTTCTCGTCAAGCGCGTTCAAGCCCACAACGATAGGCACACGACCGACAAATTCGGGGATAAGACCGTATTTGATGAGGTCGGCGGGTTGCAACGCCTTGATAAGTTCGTCATAGCGATAATCGACCGTACCTTTTACGGCAGAGCCGAAGCCGAGTTTTGAATTGTCTTTTCTTTGGTCGATAATCTTGTCCAAATCCACGAATGCGCCGCCGCAAAGGAACAATATATTCGTCGTATCGAGTTGGTAGCACTCTTGATTGGGGTGCTTTCTTCCGCCTTGAGGCGGAACGTTTGCAACCGTACCTTCGATTATTTTGAGCAATGCCTGTTGCACGCCTTCACCGCTTACGTCGCGCGTAATGGACACGTTTTCGCCTTTCTTTGCGATTTTGTCGATTTCATCGATGTACACGATACCGATTTCTGCACGCTTCAAATCGCCGTTTGCCGATTGAATGAGTTTCAAAAGGATATTTTCGACGTCCTCACCGACGTAACCCGCTTCGGTGAGCGTCGTTGCGTCCGCAACCGCAAAAGGCACGTTGAGGATTTGCGCAAGCGTTTTTGCAAGCAAAGTTTTACCCGAACCCGTAGGACCGAGCAAAAGCACGTTGCTCTTTTCGATTACGACGTCGTCGTTGGACTTCGAGCGCATTTGATTTATACGCTTGTAATGATTGTACACGGCAACGGACAATACGCGTTTTGCGCTGTCCTGACCTATGATGTATTCGTCGAGTTTCTCTTTTATCTCTTTGGGCGTATAAAGACTCAAACCGTCGTCGGCGGTTTTGCCGTCTTTTCCGAGCAAGTAGACGCACTCGTCGATACATTCGTTGCAAATATTTATGCCGTTCGGACCGCTGATGATTTTTTCAACCTCGCTTGCGCCCCTGCCGCAAAAACTGCAATGTTGTTCTTTATGATAGTTTTCCATATACTTGATTATACTCCTTGTTTGGCAGATTTCTGCCCGCTTCGTCCGCGGCGCAAACGAGGCGTATTCTCGTATCGCTATTTTTGCTCTTTACTTTCTCGAATAGAAGATTTTGTCCACGAGACCGTATTTTTCCGCTTCTTCCGCGTTCATATAGAAGTCGCGGTCGGTGTCAACCTCGATTTTGGAAAGAGGTTGCGACGTGTTTTGAGCAAGAATATCGTTGATACGCTTTTTGGTTTTGAGGATTTCGTTTGCCTGAATCGCAATATCGCTCGCCTGACCTTGCGCGCCGCCGAGCGGTTGGTGAATCATAATTTTTGCGTTGGGCAAAGAGAATCTCTTGCCTTTTGCGCCCGACGAAAGCAAGAACGCACCCATCGAAGCCGCCATACCGATACAAATCGTGGATACGTCGCATTTGATGTAGTTCATCGTGTCGTAGATTGCAAAACCTGCGGAAACCGAGCCGCCGGGACTGTTGATATAAAGGCTGATGTCCTTTGTGGAATCCTTGCCTTCGAGATATATAAGTTGCGCGACGACGAGGTCTGCAACGTTATCGTCGATTTCACCTGTGAGGAAGATGATTCTGTCTTCGAGCAAGCGAGAGTAAATGTCGTAAGAGCGTTCGCCTCTGCCTGTTTGCTCGACAACCATAGGTATAAGTTGATTTCTGATGTTCATTATATCCTCCGTTCGCCGCGATATACGGAAATTTAAGAGCCGATTTTCGCGACGGATTTACGCTTTTGCGAATTTTCGATTTTTCAATATCGCAAAAGCCGATTTTATACGCTTTCCGCCTGCGATAAGCAAGCGGAAAGCCTAAACGTTGTTTTCAAGTGCAACGGCACTCTTATTTTACACAAAACTTTAATCGATTATTCTGCGTCGGTTGCGGGTTTTGCTGTCTTTTTGGTTGTTTTTTTGGCAGCAGGCTTCTTTTCTTCGACTTTTGCGTCATCGGCCTTGACTTCCGCTTCGCTTTCGGCTTTCTTGGCGGATTTCTTTGCCGCAACGTTCTCTTTTACGAGGAACGCGAGCAATTTTTCGTTCATAATGGAATTTACGATATAATCGATTTGTTCTTTATGCAAAGTCTTTTTGAATTCCTCGACGGTTTGAGAAGAATCGCTTGCGAATTTCTCGATCTTTTCGTCGATTTCCTTGTCCTCGATTTTGAGATCTTCCGCTTTGACGAGCGCTTCCATAACAAGACGTACTTTGACTGTCTTTTGCGCTTGATCTTTGTATTGGTCTTCGAGTTGTTCTCTGGTCATATTGAGATATTTGAGATAATCGTCGAGTTTCAAGCCTTGATACATAAGACGATATTCAAATTCGTGGACCATATCTTCCGCTTCGCGATCTATCATTGCTTGCGGAATTTCAACTGCGGACGCGTCGACAATCTTCTCTACGATTTCGTCTTCGAGATCACGCTCTGCCTTTTCTTCGGCTTCTTTGGCGAGGTTTGCCTTGACGTCCGCTTTGTACTCTGCAAGAGTGTTAAATTCGGAAACTTCTTTGACGAATTCGTCGTCGATTGCGGGAAGTTCTTTGACTTTGACCGCTTTAACCGTGCACTCGAACACTGCTTCTTTGCCTGCGAGTTGCTCTGCTTGGTAGTTTTCGGGGAAAGTGACGTTGACATTCTTCACGTCGCCTGCTTTTACGCCGACGAGTTGTTCTTCAAAACCGGGAATAAAGGTGTTGCTTCCGAGTTCGAGATCGTAGTTTTCCGCGCTGCCGCCCTCGAATTTTTCGCCGTTTACGCTGCCCACGAAGTCAATCGTGACGGTGTTGCCGTTTGCTGCCGCGGTGTCGACGTCGATAAGACGCGCTTGCTTTTCTTGCTCTTGAGCAATCTTTTCGTCAACTTCTTTTGCGGTGACTTTGACCGCTTTCTTTGCAACGGAAAGACCTTTATATTGTCCGAGTGTAACTTCGGGTTTGACAACCATAACGATGGAATATTTTACGCCGCCGTCTTCGGTCATATCAACGTCGCAAACGCTGTCAACCGCTACGAAATCGTAATCCGCACTCTTTTCGAGTTCCGCCAAAGAAGAATCGATGAGCTCGTTTACGGCATCGCTGAAAAATACGCCTTGACCGTACATACCCTCGATAACCTTTTGGGGTGCGTGACCTTTTCTGAAACCGGGAACTGCATATTTATGCTTTGTTTTTTCGTAGGCTTGCTTGATTGCTGCGTTGAAAGCGTCCTTGTCAACCGTGTAGTTGAACTTAACCTGGCTCTTTTCCAACTTTTCTGCTGTGTAGTTCATTTGTCCTCCAAGTCCGCGCGAGCAAACTCATTGCCTTGCGGATATATGTTTTCTTAACAAGTGATAGAGATTATAACATAGATAATATTAAAAATCAATTAATTTTGCCGCATAGGATTGCGAGTTTTTATTCTCGCGCCCTTATCTCGACGCCGCAAGAAAAAAGAAAGTCCTAAAAAGACGTAATTTATTGATTTTAGCGGCAAAAAATACTATACTGACCGTATGGGAAGCGACCTTTTCGCATTGAGTGCGCTCGCAAAGGAACTCAAAGAAGAACTTGTCGGCGCAAGAATAGACAAAATTCAACAACCCGAAGTTGACGAGTTGCGCTTTTTCGTGCGCGCAAAAGGCAAAAATCAATGCCTCGTTGTATCTTGCAACGCAGGCGCGCCCCGTATTCACCTCACAAAAAGCAAAAAAACGAGTCCGCAAGTCGCGCCGAACCTTTGTATGCTTCTTCGCAAATACTTGCTTTCGGCAACGATAGGCGACGTTTCCGTATACAATTACGACCGTATAATACGCGTTCGTTTCGACGCTAAAACCGAAATGCGCGACGAGGCGACTTTCTATCTTTTCGTCGAGATTATGAACAGATACTCGAACATCGTTTTCACCGACGAAAACCTTGTCATTCTCGACGCGGTGAAACATCTTCCCCTCGATATCGAGCGCAATCACGTCGTGCTTCGCGGCGTTCCGTATTCGCCCGTACAGCAAAAGAAAATCAGTTATCTAACCGATTGTTTTTCGATTTTCGACGATTTCAACGGCGGCGATTTGCATAGATTCATACAAGACAACATATCGGGATTTTCGGGCGCGACGATTGAAGAATTGTTGCTTAGAGCAAACGTAAATTCAAACGTCGAAAAACTGTCCGTAAACGAAAAAGAACGTCTTTGCAAAACCGCTAAGGATTTTGCGAGCGTGTACTCGGACGAGCCGAAAATTCAAATCCAGCCTTGCATAATAAACGGCAAGGAAGTTTATCCTATTCTCTATCGCTCGCTTGTCGATTCGACGGAATCCAACGTCGTGCGCTTCGAGAGTATGAGCGAGGCGTACGATTCCCTTTTCACCGATTGCGACAAGGATATTCGCAACAAGGCAAGGCTCAAATCGCTTGCCACGATTGCAAAACATTTGCGCCAAAAAGTCGAGAAAAACATCGCGATAGACCTTCAAAAACTCGCCGAATGCGAGGATATGGACAAATTCAGACTTTGGGGCGAACTTATCGTAAACTACATCTATTTGATTAAAAAAGGCGACGAAAAACTCGTCTGCACCAACTATTACGACAATTCACAAGTGGAAATCCCCCTCGATTTGCGCCTTTCGCCGTCCAAAAACTCTACGGCATACTACGCAAAATACAACAAACTTAAACGCACAAAAGAATTTGTGAGCCAAAAACTCGAAAAGGATAAAAATTTGCTCGAATACGTCAAGTCGATAGAGGACGAAATCACAAATCTACCCTACGAAAGCGACGCGGTCGCCATCGAACAAGAATTGACTATGCTCGGCGGCACGAAAAAGAAGTCTGCAAAGAACAAAGTCCGCAAAGAAACAGCCGACCCCCCCTACGTTTATTTTGTGGACGGATTCTATATTTACAGAGGCAAAAACAATATCCAAAACGACGAATTGACGTTCAAAATCGCCTCGTCAAACGATGTATGGTTACACCTCAAAAACGAACACGGCTCGCATACGATAATCATTACGGAAGGACGGCAAGTCCCCGACAAAGTGCTGAAAATCGCAGGTGAAATAACGGCAAGCAACAAGCAAGCCTCTTGCGAAGTGGACTACACCGAACGTCGCAACGTCAAACGCAAACCCGACGGACACCCCGGACAAGTGATATACGTCAATTACAAAACAATGGTGTCCGAACCGAACCCGCACAAAAACCTCGAAACGCGCAAATAACGCGCGTTTTTAATTTGTATGTGAATTATAAAATAATAACAACTAAAAAATAGAGTTAATTTTATAAGCAAATAAACACATTAAACGCCGATATTTGGAAATTACTATGTTTCCAATCCTAAACTGCGCTAAATCGATGGATAACGCGAAAGAGACACCCGAACGGCAACCCTAATTTACTAATCGTAAATGAGTTGTCGGGCGGGTGTCTCTGACAAAGTTAGGCGCGATTTAGCGCAGTTTAGTTCTTGTTGGACCAAATGGGGGCAGGAATTCTACCGCCACGAGCAATCAACCTCGAAGGCGAAGTTTGATTGATAGGCATAATGGGGGCTGTGCCGAGAAGTCCGCCGAAAGATACGCTGCCCGAATTTTTGCCGTAAACGGGAATTACGCGGACGGCGGTGGTTTTGTTGTTGACCACGCCGATTGCGGATTCGTCGGCAATCATTGCGGAAATTACGTCGGCGGAAGTGTCGCCCGGGATTGCAATCATATCGAGTCCGACAGAACAAATTGCGGTCATCGCTTCGAGTTTTTCGAGGGTTAGAACGCCTTTTTGTGCGGATTCTATCATTCCGATATCCTCGCTGACCGGAATAAACGCGCCGCTGAGTCCGCCGACGTGCGACGAAGCCATAATACCGCCCTTTTTCACGGCGTCGTTGAGAAGTGCGAGCGCGGCGGTCGTGCCGTATCCGCCAACTACGTCAACGCCGATTTCTTCGAGGATATGCGCAACGCTGTCCCCTTTTACAGGTGTGGGCGCAAGGCTCAAATCTATGATTCCGAAATGCGCGTCAAGGCGTTTAGACGCTTCTTGCGCAACGAGTTGTCCTACTCTCGTGATTTTGTAAGCAACTTTCTTTATGGTTTCGGCAACGACGGTCAAGTTTTCGCCTTTGACGTGTTTCAACGCTTCTTCCACAACGCCGGGACCGCTTACACCTACGTTTATGACACAATCGTTTTCGCCTACGCCGTGGAACGCGCCCGCCATAAACGGATTATCTTCTACCGCGTTTGCGAACACCACGAGTTTTGCGCAGCCTATGCTGTCGTTTTCCCTTGTTAGATATGCGGTTTCTTTTATAATTTTGCCCATAAGAGCAACCGCGTCCATATTTATGCCCGCTTTGGTCGAGCCGATGTTTACGCTTGAACATACTTTCTTCGTGCAAGCGAGCGCGGCGGGTATGGATTCGATAAACTTTTTTTCGTACTCGGTCATACCCTTGTGTACGAGCGCGGAATATCCCCCCACAAAGTCCACTCCGATTTCGTCGGCGCATTCGTCGAGGACTTGTGCAACCTTTATCGAATCGCCGGTGTGTGCCGTGATTATGCTTATCGGTGTTACGCTGATTCGCTTATTTACGATTGGTATTCCGATTTCGTTTGCGATGTCGTCGCAGACTTTGACGAGATTTTTCGCCTTGCTCACGATTTTGTCGTGTACCCTTTGGCATAGAACGTCGATATCGTCGCTCACGCAGTCGAGAAGGGATATTCCCATCGTGACCGTGCGCACATCAAGGTGCTCGAAAGATACCATTTTGTTGGTTTCAACCACTTCGTTCGCGTTTATCATTTTCCAACCTCAAATACGGTGCATCGACGTGAAAACCTGCTCGTTTTGAATGCGAATTTCAACGCCGAGTTCCTCGCCGAGCTTTGAAAGAGATTTGCTTATCGTCGCAAAATCCGCGTTGGACTCGGACAAATCGACAAGCATAATCATTGTAAAATAGTCTTGCATAATGGTTTGAGAGATGTCTTGCACGTTGATTGCAAACTCGTAGAGCCGCGTGCTGACTCTTGAAATTATGCCTCTTTGGTCTTTGCCGATGACAGATACAACCGCTTTCATAGTCGTTCCTCTAAATTATTTATACTTGCAAAAAATTGATTGCACGTTGAGTTTAGCATTGTAAATGCTATATGTCAATTTGATACGCAAAAAGCCCGATTTTTCGGGCTTTTCGACGTTATTTTGAAGTTTGCCGACCGACAAATATTGCGGCGGCATTTTTCTCTCTATACGAAAGATTATTCGATAACCACGCCGTCTTTGAGATTGTCGGCGATTTCCTTGCCTATTTCGTTGGCTTGTTCGCTGCAAAGCGCGATTTCCTCGTTCTTGTCGTCGGAAACCGTGTTGTCGCTTTCGGTTTCGACTACGCTTTCGTCCGCAAGAGTTTCGAGAGCGTCTTCTTCGACGGTTTCGACGGGATTTTCAACCTCGATGTCGGCAGGAAGCGTAACCGCTTTCTTGGGTGCGAGGCGCGGGAACAACGCAAAGAAGTGACTTCCCTTGCACACGAAGATTTCACGCATAATAATGAAAGATACGAATGCGATTGTGCCGCCGAACGTGACGTCGCTCATATAGTGCGCGCCAACGACGATACGGCTGATTGCAACGAGCATCGTGATGACGATAGGCGTAACCCAGCAAGCGATTTTACCCGCCTTTTTATGCTTGAAGTCCACGACGTCGGGAAGCATAATGAGCGCGTACGACATACCTGCCGCGCAAGTATGACCTGACGGGAACGACTTGAACGCGTCGCTTGCGCCGGGATATACGTCGATAAACGAATTGATTATCGCCTCGTCGGGTTGACCGTTGCGAACATACCAAGGCGTATAGCCCTGCACCAACCCTGCGTTGATAAGGCGTTGACCGACGTTCGAGTTGATTGCTCTAAATCTCATACGACCGACCGGGTCTTTGACGAGGAGGATAATTATGTTTGCAAGCACGCAAGCCGCAAGAGCCGCAACCACCCACCATACGAGCCTTTTGAGCGTTTCCGCTTTCAAAGTACGAAGCGCAAGCACCGTAAGAGCCTGAATCGTGAGCGCAACGAGAACTTGACTTGCAACCACCGCGCCGTTGTGACGATATTCATAAACCGCCGCGCCTGCCGCGCCGATTTCATTTGCGGCGTGCTCGATGACGTATTTCATCATATCTTTGATATAATACCACCAAGCGACCGTTCCCGCAAACGCAAAAATGACAGCAAGAGCAATCGCCCATTTCTTTTTGTCAAAGCACTTTGCGAAATACCAACAAAGAATCGCCGTGCATAAACTCAAAAGAATGTAAATCGGCGACGTGCCGACAGCCTCGCCCACTACGCCGAACAAATCGTTTGCAAGATATTCGCCGGGTTTCAACGCGTTTTTGGTGAGAATTTTGCTCACTTGAAAGTCGCAATAAGTCGCAACCAAAACGAGAGAAACAAACAACACCGCAAACAAGCACAGCGCAATTATCGTTTTTGATTTGATATTAAGAGATTTCATACAATAACCCCTACAGTTTTTATTACTTTACATATTTTACCATACAACGGCGATTTTATCAATACATACCCTCAAAATTGTATGCAAAATATGCACAAACCGTATTTTAATTGCCAATTTGTCCGATTTTTCGTTCAAAAGTATTCGCAAATTCGCTGATTTTTGAAATACTTTTGCCACATTCACTACACATTATCAATGCCGAATACAATTCGCAATTGGAGGAAATAATATGCCGGGCGGCAAAATCCTGCCACCTTCAAAGGATAAAGCAAAGCGCACAGACAAAAATTGGGTATTGCAATATACAACGGGATATGATATATTAAGAGTAGCAAAAGATTCCTGCTATGTTTGTGATGATGCACTATTTTGAACCACAAATTTTATACGGGATGACGCGTCCGACATAAATGCAGCGATGTCAAGCCTCGCAATTCAGTGGAAGACAGCAACTGCACGGCAGTCTTTACCCACCCTGCTATACGGCGGGTTTATAAAATGGCATCACACGGCGGTGCGGGATGGTCAAGAGAAAAACAGTCGCTCAATCGAGCGACTGTTTTTTTAAGTAATAAAAATTGATGTTTATATTATGTTGTGATACTTAAATGTTGATAAAAAAAACAAGCGTAACGTAAGGTTTTAAGCGCAATATTTGGATGAAGAACAAGGAAAAGACCTTTTGCGAATCCGCCCAACGTACAAGAACGTACGTGACGGGTGAGCAAAATGTCTTTGACGCAGTGATTCGCCAAATAGTGCGCTTGAGAGACTGCCAAATAGATACATAACGCGAAAGAGACACCAAAACAGCAATTCCAGTGTACATAGACGTACACGAATTGATGAGTGGGTGTCTCTGACAAAGTTAGGTGCTATTTGGCAGTCTCTCAAAATGCCCAGTTGCCGTTGCGGAAAATGAGTATATCCTCCCCATCTCTCGTATGCGCCGTCACGTTAAGGTCTTGCGAGCCGATCATAAAGTCTACGTGTATGATTGAATCGTTGATACCTTTTTGACGACATTCTTCGAGGGTGTATTTGTCGTAATCTTTGATACAATTCTCGAAACCGCGACCAAGTGCGAGGTGACAGCAGGCGTTCTCGTCGAACAAGGTGTTGAGGAAGGTTATTTCGGAATTGCGAATAGGCGAATCGTAAGGAACGAGAGCACATTCACCGAGATAAGCGGCGTTTTCGTCCATAGAAATCATTTGTTTGAGAAGTTCCTCGCCTTTTTCGGCGTGGACTTCGACCGCTTTGCCGTTTTCAAAGCGCACGGAAAAATTCTCGATGAGTTCGCCGCGATAAGATAGCGGGCGAGTTGCATAGACGACGCCTTCCGCTTTGCCCTTCATAGGCGATGTGAAAACTTCCTCGCTCGGAATGTTGGGATTGAACTCTACACCGCCGAGCGTAAACTCGCTTCCGCCGAGAAAGAGTGCGTCGGGAATGAGCCATACGGTAAAATTAGTGCCGTTAGATGACGTATAATGCAATGATTCGATGCCGAGCGAATTGAGATAATCGTATCTTGCTTTGAGGTCGGCGTTATGCTCGTTCCAAGCCTGAACGGGGTCGTTGCCGTCCGCTCTTGACGTGTAAAGAATGGCGTTCCAAAGTTTTTCGACAGCTTTGCCGACTCTCTCGTTCGGGAACACCTTTTTCGCCCACGCTTCACCGGGGACTGCGGCGATACACCATTGATATTTGTTGTCCATTTGGTCGTGTAGGGGTTTTATGATAGGATAAATCGCTCTTTGCGCCTTTGCGACTTTGGATTGGTCCACGCCTTTAAGTCCGTCGGGGTCTTCCGATTCGATATATATAACCGCGGGAAGCGCGTCAACCTGATGTTTGAGTTTTTCGACTTGCCACTCGTCCATCATGGAAAGAGTTTTGAGCGAACGATAGCGATAGTTGACTTTCGTGAGCGGTTGATAATCCCACTCGACCGTAACTTTCTTTGCACCCTTTCGATAACATTCCTCAGCAACCATTTTTACAAATTCGGGTTGGTCGAGTCCTGCACGGATGATGACTTCTTGATTTTTCTGCACGTTTACGCCCTTTTGAGCGATAAGACGAGCATATTTTTGCATAGTTGTTTTTTTCATACACTACACCTCTGTGCGTTCATATTTTGTGAATATTATATCATCTTTCGTCGTTATTTCAACAACATTTTACGCATTACGCCAACAAAGGTTTTAAGCGCGGATATTTGAGCGACAGACAAGAAAGGCACATCTTGGATCAATCCTCAAAAAACCGCACATATTCGTAAAGCGCGATATTTAGATGAAGAACAAGAAAGAGCCGTCCGAACGGCAACCCTAATTTACTTGTAGTAAATGAGTTGACGGACGATTGGTGATGACATAGTTATTGCCGTTTTAAGCGCGATATTTGAGTGGCAGACAAGAAAGGACATCTTGAATCAATCCTCAAAAACTGCACATATTCGTAAAGCGCGATATTTAGATGAAGAACAAGAAAGAGCCGTCCGAACGGCAACCCTAATTTACTATTCGTAAATGAGTTGACGGACGGACGGCTCTGCCGAAGTTATTCGCTAAATAGCGCGCTTTACACTTACAGTTTCATTGCAACATCCCAAGCACCCCAAATTACAGTGCGAAGGTTGCCGACTTTTGCGCTGTCGCCGACGACGTGAACGTGTTTGCTCTCTTGCGCGACGGGCGCGGGTCTGTAACCGACGGACATAATGACGGAATCTGCGGGAATCTCGAATTCTTTGCCGTCTTTGGACGCAACTTTAACGCCGTTGTCGGTGACCGCAACGAGTTTGGTTTCGAGATGCACGGGCACTTTGTGAAGTGCAAAGTATTCTCTCAAATAGGACGAGTTTGCAAGGCATACGCCCTTGACTGCGATAAGGTCGTTCTTCATCTCGACGATAGTCGGGTGTTTGCCTTGAAGTTGCAATTCGTATGCGATTTCGCAACCTGTCAAGCCACCGCCAATGATGACGACGTTGTCGCCTACTTCTTTGTTTCCGAGCAAGAAATCGCACGCTTCGACGGTCTTTTCGACGCCGGGGACGTTGAAACGTCTTGCCACTGCGCCCGTTGCCACGACGACTTCGTCTGCGTCGAGTTTGTTTACGTCGTCAACTTTGACGCCGTACTTCACTTCAATGCCCAAATCTTTGATTTGCTTTTTGTACCACTCGATAAGTTCTTTATCTTTCTCTTTGAAAGACGGTGCTGCCGCCGCTACGAAAATGCCGCCGAGATCGTTGGATTTCTCGTAAATGGTGACTTTATGACCACGCAACGTTGCGACTCTTGCAACTTCCATACCGCCGATACCACCGCCGACGACGGCGATCTTCTTGGATTTGGTTGCGGGAACGATCTTGTATTTCTTGGATTGCATCGTGTGCGGATTGAGTGCGCAACGAGCCATTCCTGCGGTATCCGACAAATCCTGATCGTTTGCAACGCCGTTGTAGTGCGCCATATTGAAGCAAGCGTTATGGCAGCAAATGCAAGGCATAATGTCGTCTTCTCTGCCTTGAATGAGTTTGGTGACCCATTCGGGATCGGTGAGGAATTGACGGGCGACGCCCATACCGTCGATTTTGCCTTCCGCAATAGCCTTTGCGCCGACTTCGGGGGTCATACGACCTGCGCAAACGACAGGAATATCGACTGCTTTTTTGAGTTCTTCACAATCTGCGAGGTTGCAGTTTTGCGGCATATATACCGGCGGATGCGCCCAGTACCACGCGTCGTACGTACCGTTGTCCGAGTTGAGCATATCGTAACCTGCGTCTTGAAGCATTTTGGCTGCGATTTTGCTTTCTTCCATATCGCGACCGACTTCGACGTAATCTTCACCTGGAAGCGCGCCTTGACGGAAGCCTTTGGTCTTGGATACGACGGAATATCTCAACGAAACGGGATAATCTTCGCCGCATACTCTCTTGATTTCCTTGACGATTTCGATGGGGAAACGGTATCTGTTTTCGATTGAACCGCCGTACTCGTCGGTACGTTGGTTGGTGTATTTCATCGTGAATTGGTCGAGCAAATATCCTTCGTGGACCGCGTGGATTTCAACGCCGTCAACACCTGCGTCTTTGCACATTTTTGCGGTTTTGCCGAACGCTTTGATAAACTCGTGAATCTCGTCGATAGTCATTGCTCTGGACGGCACTTTGTCACTCCAACGGTTGGGATTGGGACTCGCGCTCATCGTGAGTTGATCGATATTGATAAACGGCTTTGCGATTGCACCCAAAACTTTGTTTGTGGCAATCATTTCCATAAGTCCGGTGATTGCAAAAGAACGTCCGAAACCTGCGGTGAGTTGCACAAACATCTTCGCGCCCGTCTTGTGGATTTCTTCCATAAAGGGTTTGAGGTGTTTGAAAGAACTCTTGCTTTTGTAAAGCCAGTTTCCGCCGATAACGTTTCTGATGGGTGCGATACCCGGCAAAATAAGACCGACGTTGTTCTTTGCCCTATCGAGCAAGAAGTTTGCGGCTTCTTCGTCGAAGTGATGCGGTTCCATCCAGCCGAAGATTGAAGTTCCGCCCATAGAAGTCAACACGATGCGGTTTTTTATCTCGCATTTGCCTATCTTCCAAGGGGTAAACAAACTTTGATATTTGGGATCCATAATTTTCTCCTTAAATATTTTAATACAAATGTATTTTATAATATATCGAAATAAAAAGCAATACCGAATTGATATTTTTTTATCAAAACGGACAAGAAATTTCGAAAAAGGCGTAGCGGCGCGGAAAAAGCGATGGATTTTGAGAAAATATACATTTTTTTGCTTGCATACGACAAGAAATTATGCTATTATCACAAAGCAATAACGATTTGCCCTCATGGTCAAGCGGTTCAAGACGTCGCCCTCTCACGGCGGAAACTAGGGTTCGATTCCCTATGGGGGTACCAAAGAAAAGGCACATCTCAATGATGTGCTTTTTTCATTTCAAATAAATTTCGGGAATCGAACGGGCGGGAAAACTGAAAATCCGATGAATTGTGCGCCATACTCTAATTTTGCACATTTCATAAATGCAAAAGAATTTTGGCGTTTACATCTCGTAGGATAAATGATATAATGACCGAAACAATCGGATTATCCGAAAAACAGCACAAAACCTTGCATAACCTTGTACGGAAATAGGAAAAAATGAGCATAATCGATTCATTTGACAACAAATCGAAACCATTGATTGATATAAGTGCTTTTTACGGCGAAAAGAAGTTTTTTGCCGACGTTTGCATTGTGTCGTTTTCAAGGCACGTTTTGGCAATGTTTTTGGAAAAATACGAAAGCCACCCCATAGGTCACTCGGCAACGGCAAACGGACACATCGATATTTATCTGTTTGAAGTCAACGGGAAAAAACTTTTGTTTTATATGAGTCCAATCGGCTCGTGCGTTGCCGCGTCCGTTATGTACGAAGCAAATTACGTTTCGGGCGCAACCAAGTTTATCGTATACGGTTCGTGCGGCGTTTTGGATAAGGAAAAATGTAGCGGAAAACTGATAGTCCCCTCTTATTCCTATCGCGACGAAGGGCTTTCTTATCACTATATGCCGCCGTCCGATTATATCGAAATAAAAAACTGCGACAAGATTGCAAAAATCTTTCAAAAATACAATTTGCCGTACGTTGTCGGAAGGTCGTGGACGACTGACGCCTTGTATATGGAAACGCAAGATAAAGCAAGACGAAGAAAAAGCGAAGGTTGCATTTCGGTTGAAATGGAATCATCGGGATTGCAAGCGATTTGCAATTATTACGGATTTGAATTGTATACGTTTTTCTTTTCGGGCGATTTGTTGAACGACGATTCTTGGGAACAAGCGAATCTCGGCAACGAAGCGGAACACGATATTCAAAAAGCAACGTTTGACGTCGCATTGAAAATTGCAATGGAAATCTGACTTTGAACGTAATATCAAAGTAAATAAAAACACATCTTTTAGATGTGTTTTTTCATTTCAAATCGATTTAACGGAATCGAACGAACGTTTTGACCCAAACGAAAACGCTGTTTTATTAGAATCCGAAGCGATTAAAACCACAAGCCGCCGAAGAATCCCAACATACCGAACAATCCGAGTATCGCAAGCATAAGCGCCATAAAATGCATAGTCCACCTCTCTTTTACAATATATGAAACGATTATTGCGTGTTAGCACCGTTTCTTTCGACACCATAATATTCAAAGAAAATTTGCGATATTCGTTATCGGACATTAAAGCGTTATCGACATAAAGAAAAGCGGACTGCAAATCGCATATCCGTTTTTCTTATAGAATAGGGGAAAATTATGACTGTTTTACGTTTTTAATTGATTGCGCGTTTGTGTGCACTTGTAGCCAAAATTGCACAATTTTGAATATCTAACGTGGTGTTTTACTTTTGTTTGATAAGCGTTTTATAGCCTTTGTTGACGCGCATTGCGTTGAGAATCGCAACGATTGCCACTCCGACGTCGCCGCAAACCGCAATCCACATCGTCGCACTGCCGAGAACGCCCGTCGCGCTCAACGCCATAATGAGAAGTTTTACGGCAAGAGAGCCGACGATGTTTTCGTACACCACTCTCATCGTCTTTTTAGAAATACGTTTTGCAGTGGATATACCCGTCAAATCGTCTTGCATAAGCACTACGTCGCTCGCTTCGATTGCCGCGTCGCTGCCCACGCCGCCCATAGCAATGCCTATATCCGAACGCATAAGCACGGGTGCGTCGTTTATGCCGTCGCCGACAAAGCACAGCACGTCGCCTTTCTTCTTCTCTGCAAGCATTTGCTCGACGTTTTCCACTTTATTTTGCGGCAGCAAGGACGCTTTGTATGCCGAAAGTCCGATTTTTCCTGCCACGTCGGAAGCGATAGCCTCGTTGTCACCCGTAAGCATAACCGTTTTGCAACCCATTTTGTTGAGTTCGCCGACGGCGGATACGGATTCGTCCTTGATTTCGTCGCTTATGAGAAGCGAACCGACAAATTCTTTGTTGTGAGCAACGTAAACGACAGTGCCTATTCCCTTGTGCGCAACATAAGGAATATCGTAGGATTTCATAAGTTTTTCGTTGCCGCAATAGATGCTGTCGTCGTCTTTTGTCGCAAGCACACCGAAGCCCGCTATGTTCGTAAGCGTATAACCGCCCTCTATTTCACCGTTATAACAAGCCACGATAGAGCGTGCAATCGGGTGATTCGAGTCGTTTTCCGCAATGGCGGCAAGACGAAGAATTTCGTCTTTTCTGTCGGCAGGCGCAACGGTTACGGCAAAGTTGCCTTTGGTGAGCGTTCCCGTCTTGTCGAACACGAATACGTTTGCCTTGCTCATAAGTTCGAGATAGTTGCTACCCTTGATAAGAATACCGAATCTCGAAGCCGCGCCAATACCCGCAAAGAAGGAAAGAGGCACGGAAACGACGAGCGCGCAAGGACAGGAAACAACCAAAAAACTCAAACCTCTGTATATCCAAGTGTACCAGTCTCTTGTGACCGCACCGCCTATAACCATAAGTAAAACGGCAGCCACGACCACGCTCGGCGTGTAGTATTTTGCGAATCTCGATATAAAGTTTTCCGCTTTGGATTTCTTGCTCGAAGCGTTCTCAACGAGGTCAAGTATTTTAGAAACCGTTGAATCATAGAATACTTTTGTCACTTCAACTTCGATTTGCGACGTCAAATTGACGCAACCGCTGATAATCTCTTCACCTTCCGAAAGTTCTCTGGGAAGGGACTCGCCCGTCAGCGCTTTGGTGTCGAGAGTGGTTGAACCGCTTGTCACGATACCGTCGAGAGGCACTTTTTCACCGGGGTAAACCACGATGACGTCGCCAACCTTGACTTCGCTCGGGTCGACTTGCTCGACAATGCCGTCTTCCCTCTTTACGTTGGCGTAATCGGGTCTGATGTCCATAAGTGCGGAAATAGATTTTCTCGATTTGCCCGTCGCGTAACTCTGGAAGAACTCGCCGACCTGATAGAACAAAAGCACGGCGCAACCTTCGTCGAAGCCCTCTTGTTCTCTGCCCGTCACGCTCGTGTAAATGCCGAGCGCAAACGCGCCGAGAGAAGCAACGCACATAAGCAAGTTTTCGTCAAGCACTTGACCGTGTACGATTCCTCTCGCCGCCTTGAACAGCACGTCGTAGCCGATGACCATATACACGGCAAAATAGAGGAAGAACGGCAAAAGCCAACCGTACTGTCCGCCGACCGCCTTTGCAAGTCCGAGCGTTTTGTCAACGATGAGTATAACGAAGAATAAGCACAGCGCAACGCTTATGCGAATGAGGTTCTTCTTTTCTTTTCTAGATAGTTTGATTTTTTTCATAATATGTTTTGTCTATAATTAAGATTGAGATTAAGATTTGTTCGCTCACCCATAAAATGAAATATTTGGATGAAGAACTTGGTCACAATCGTTCTTTGAGATGAAGAACAAGGAAGACGCTTCTGCACGGCAATTCCAATTTACTTGGCGTAAATGAGTTGTCGTGCAGTGGCGTCTGACGCAGTTATTCGCTCAAAGAACGATTGTGCAGTCGGGTTCGATTTTACGGCAGGTCTTCACAACCCTCTTCATAATATCGTCAAAGTTTGCGTCATCGGCTTCGATTGTGAGACGTTGAGCCATAAAACTGACGGACGCGTTTTGTACGCCGTCAAGTTTTTGAATGGCACATTCCATTTTTGCGGCGCAATTTGCACAATCGAGATCTTCGAGTTTGTAAACTTTTTTCATTTTCGTTTCTCCTTAACCATTTATATACTTCCCTTTCGAGACAAATCCTATATCGGTTTGTTTGTTGAACAGTTGGATTGTTGAACAACTGTTCAAATATTGCTTCTAAAAAATCAGGGGTTTGCACCCTGCGTTTTTAGACGGCGAGGAATTATTTTTCCTCGTTGACGTGAGTCAGACCGCACTGCATTATGAGCGTAACGTGGTCGTCGTCGAGAGAATATCTGACTTCCTTACCTTCTTTTGTGCCTTTGACGAGTTTGATTGCGCGAAGCACGCGAAGTTGGTGAGATACGGCGGAAGTGGTCATACCGAGTTTGTCGGCGATGTCCCCTACGTTCATATCGCTTGCTTGCAAGCAACTCAAAATTTTAACGCGGGTCGGGTCGCCAAGAGCCTTGAACAATTCTGCAAGCGCAGATACCACGTCGTCGGCAGGAAGCGTTGAATTTTGGGTGTTGTCTTTGATTTCTACTGTCATCTTTCTCTCCAACACTTGAACTGTTATTCAAATGTTCATTTATATATTATTCCCGATTAAGTCGTTTGTCAACGAATATTTGCAAAAATATTAATTATTTTTCGGATACTTTTTCCGCTTTTCGGCACTGCGGCAGATTTTCGGCGCGCAATATCAATCAAAGTGTAAACTATCGAACAAAATCCGATTTCACAGAAAAACTTTTCAGATTCGATATTGATTTTAATTTATATTTAATGTACAATCGTATAGAAAGAATTATTTGCGCGCGTATGCGTGCATAAGGAGGAAATATGAGCAACAAAATGCAAAGACATCTGCCTTTGGTGTTCGTCGTCGCTCTCGCAATCGTTCTTGCGAGCGTTATGACGTTCTCGATTGCAGGCATTGCAAACGCCGACAGTCAAAAGACGCCGACCAACTCTCTTATGATCGGTCAATTCAGCGACATTCACTACTTCCCCGTCGACGATTGCTATCAAGACATCCAAAGTCCCGACTACAAAACGAGCGACTTCTACAATTCTATGACGGGCGACACCAAACTCGTTATGGAAAGCGGTATGATCCTCAAACAACAAATCGAGCAATACATTGCCGACGCGAAGAAAGGAAAAGCACCGCAATACGTTTTCGCTTCGGGCGACCTTAGCAAAAACGGCGAGGTCACCGCTCTCGTTGACGTTGCAAACGCATTGCGTTATATGCAAAACGAGATAAGAAAGATATCGGGTTATGAGAACTTCCAAGTTTTCGCAACGCCGGGCAACCACGACCTTTACAACACGTCGGGCGCGCTCTACTCGAAAACCGACGGTTCTAAACGCGTTTCCGACGCGTTGACGACGATGCAATTCGCTCTCGTCTTTGCAGGTTTGGGCTATCCGAACGCAAACCTTGACGGAAGCGACGGCGCAATCAACCTCACAGAGTATTTGCCCGCAGAGTACTGGTACGGCGAGTACACAACCGATTATATTCCGTCCAAAAACGCGGATACGCTTGAAATCCACTACTACAACGAGCACATCGAAGCGGTCAACAACATGAACGCTTCCAAAACAACCGCCGACAAACTCAACGAATACTATCAAATCGGCGACGTAAACAACGCTCTTTCCTTGTCGGCGGAAATCAAAGTTGCCGACTATAAGGATTATGCGCTTATGGTTATCGACGCTCACGATAGAGAGTCGGCGGAAGTCGGCGCATACGTCAGAGTGAACGAAGCGGAATATAACGTTATCCGCAACAACAAGCAAGCAAACGGCGAAAATTACACTTTCTACGGCGCAACCGAAGAAGGCGCGGTCGATACCTCGACGACAATCGATGCCGAAGCCGCTTTCGCTGCAGGTAAAACCGTGTTCCGTTCGACAGGTCTCGACCACCTCTGCGGCGGCAGACTCACCGAAGGCGTGCTCGATTGGATGGAAAAATTCTGTGACGCAAGAAACGCTGCCTCTAATCTCGGTGAAGCCACCGTCATCGCTTGCTTCCACCAGAACGCGCTTCCGCACTGGGAAATGGAAGACGAAATCCTCAAAGACTTCACCATCTACAACTGGGAAAACACCGCAAAACGCTTGCTCGATATGGGCACTCGCTACGTCTTCACGGGACATATGCACGTTTGCGACGCTATGACCTACACCGACGTAGAGGGCAGAACGCTCTACGATTTCCAAACGGGTTCTTGCGTAAGTTACTATTCACCCAGAAGATACACCACACTCGAAAGATATAACTTTGACGGAAAACTCGGCGAAGCCTGCATTTCTTCCGTATTCTGCCTCGACGACATAAGCGCAACGCCGTTTAAGGAAGTGCCGAGCCACAACGTGTTCACCGCACCGGCATTCAACGACGAAACTTTCCAAACCGCATACAAGGCGTACAAACTCGACCCCACCGAAGCAAAATGGCAGGCTGTCGTTGCAACCAACCCCGACTATCTCGCATATATGATTAACTACGAGAATATGAACGCGCTCGGTTACAACGATTACATCAACGAACAAATCTATTCGATTCTTGTTGAAAGAGTTGTCGATCATTTCCTCAATCAAAGTACAATAGACGGACTCGTAGGCTCCGTTATGAATATGGTTGGCGGCGACAACACCGTACTCGGAATAGTCCGCAGCACCTTGTTTGCCGACTTCAAAAAGAGCGAAGACCCCGATTTGTACAAAGAATACGGCAATTTGGACGCCGATGAAAAGGCCGACGCCCTCAACGGACTTGTCAAATACATTCTCGACACCGTTCTCGAAGGCGTGACGTACGTCCATAACGACACGAATTACAATTCCGCACTCGACCTCGTAAATGCGGTCGTCAACGAAGTGCTTTCTTGGAAATTCGGCGACGACAGCATCGTATCCGCAGTCAATCCGAGAAATAGCGGCAAGATGCTCATTACCGATATCGCTGCATTCATTATGACCGCTCATACGATGGGTATGGAAATTTCTCTCGACGAGACCGCAGAATCCATCAAGGCGATTTTCGGCGAGGAACAAAAAGTCGAAGACGGCAAGGATTACCTTTTCAAGCACCCCTACAACCCCACCTATCGTTTGCGTATGGTAGCGGCGGTAAACGATATGCACGAGCAACTCATCAGCGGCAAATTCGTTGAAAATTTGCTCACGACGTTGCTGAATCCCATCTTTACCGAAGACGGTTCGTTGCTCAAAACCATTCTCAATCATAAGTTCGATTTCGGCGACGCGGTTGACAAAGGCTATATGACAGAAGCGGCGTTTGAACACCTCAAAAAAGGTTTGGGCTCGAAACTTCCGTCCGTTTTGAATATGACGGCAGTCAAAAACGTTCTTGCAAAACTCGGCGTTGAAATTTCCCTTCCCGCAGACTACTCTATCGACGCGGAAAACTTCGTTCTCGTCAACGTTATCAACGATTTGCTTCCCGCAATCAAGACTCTCGTTGCGAAACTTCTCGGCTTCTCGCTCGAAGGTCCGGACGTTATATCCATCGTTCAAAATTTCCTCGACAGTTATCTCGTCGACAGTTTCTACAAGGGACTCGGCGGCATTGCCGACGACATCGTGATTACGTTTGCAACCGACGTCTATCCCGATATGGACGACTTTGCTACCCCCCAAAAGCCTTCATACTATCAACCCAACAAAGCGTATGAAAAGGACGGCGTGCGCCTCTCTTACCTCAGCACTCTCAACGAAGGCTCTAAGGTCGGCGCAGAATTCAACGCGGCAACGCAAGACAACGGCAGAGTTCCTTCTCGCGTGACTGCAAACTTCGATACTGCCAACTCTACAACTTCCTACACGATTAAGTTCTACACCGAAGAAAACGTGTACGGAACGTTCAGACTCTTTGACGAAAACGGCAACAAGATAGGCGATGTAAGCACTTCTAAATCCGCCGCGCTCAAAGCGTATGCGACAAACAAGACCGATTATCTCGACACGACGGCTTACAAAGAGTTCTCGAACGGAGTAAAAGCGACGGTATTCACTCAAACCAAACCGCAATACATTCCGCTCATCGACCTCGGACTTCTCTGCCTCACTCACGGTCAAATCGTCGACAAGGACAACAACGACAAGCCGTACGTCTACGGTGACCGTGACAAAGCGGTTGCAAACAGCGTTATTTACTGGAACGTCCACACCGTCACCATCAACGGTCTCGAAGCAGGCAAAACCTACTACTACGACATTCTCGGCAACTACGAAACCGACGGCGAACCCCTCGAATTCTCTTTGGTCGAATACATCAAGACTCAAGGCTACGAAGGCAACGCCCTCACGTTCACGACGGCTGTCGGCAGAGACGTAGACGCATTCGAATTCCTCACTATCGCGGACATTCAGGGTATGATTCAGAGTATGTACGACAACAGCCACGAGGCAGTCGACGCACTTCTTAAAGACGAAAGAGTCAACGCCTTCGATTTCATTCTCAACGCAGGCGATATGTGCGACAACGGCAAGAACTTCAATCAATGGGGTATGGCTCTCGACACCTATCAAGACCTCACGCTCAACACTTCCGTATTCTTCACGTCGGGCAACCACGAGAACAATACGGGCGCAATGGGCAGATACTTCAACTACACCGAAAAGGTCGGCGAAGAAATTAAGGCAATAAGCGGCGAATACTATTCCTTCGATTACGCAAACGCACACTTCACCGTTCTCAACACCAACGACGCGTCCACCGACGGACTCGGCGAGGCTCAACTCGAATGGCTCAAAAACGACCTTGCGAACACAGACGCTAAATGGAAATTCGTGCTTATGCACAAGAGTTTGTACAGCGCAGGTTCGCACGCGTTCGACGGCGAAGTCAAGGCTATGAGAGGGCAACTCACCACTCTCTTTGCAGAGCAAGGCGTAAACGTCGTGTTCGGCGGTCACGACCACTCCTACACCGCCACCTATCTCGTTGACAAAGACGGCAAGGTCGTTGACAAAACGAGCAAAGACGGCGTGCGTTACACCGGCGACGGCGTTCTCTACATCACGCTCGGCACACTCGGCACGAAGTTCTACAACTATAGAGAGAACGATATGACCACCGACAAATTCAACAAGGACGACAGCATACTTCACACGCTCGATTCTCAAACGTTCGGCAAGGTCAAAGTCGAAGGCGACACGATCACTTTCACGGGTTACTACTTCAACAGAGCAACCGGCAAAATCGATCAAATCGGCAACAGCACCGTTCTCGGCACAACGCCTATAAAGGACAACAAACTTACGGTTATCCTTCTTTCCACCCTCATTCCGGGCGTGGCAGTGATAGGCGTAGGCACAGGACTTGGCGTCTACTTCGCAAAGAAGAAAAAAGCAAAAATCAGTGCTTAACTAAAAAATGCGCTCACCGAACGGTGAGCGCTTTTTTTTAATTAATAATGAATAATTAATAATTAATAATTTTGGGTGGGCTCTGCCCACACCCGATTAAATATCTGCAAGATTCGATGCGCTAAATCGATGCATAACGCGAAAGAGGCACTCGCTCGGCAACCCTAATTTACTAATCGTAAATGAGTTGTCGAGCGAGTGCCTCTGACAAAGTCAGGCGCGATTTAGCACATCGAATCACTAAGTTTTCGTCCGCCAAGTATATGAATATGCAAATGTCCGACCGACTGGCAACCGTCCTCGCCCTTGTTGGATACGAGACGGAAACCGTTTTGAAGTCCCAACTCGTCGGTGAGCGTAGAGAGTTTTTTGAGGCATTTTGCGAGGGTTTGTGATTGAGAGTCCGTCATCTCGATTATATTTGCGTAATGCTCTTTGGGGATAAGCAAAAGATGCACGGGGGCTTGCGGATTCAAGTCCTTTATGATAATCATATCGTCGTCTTCGTAGACTTTCGTTGACGGAATATCGCCTTTTACGATTTTGCAAAAAATGCAGTTGTCCATATCGATTTCTTCCTTTTATTATTTTACGGTGTCGTCTGCAACGCCGTCGAGATAGATGTGAGTGGGCGTGATAAGACGGATTTCGTTATGCGCGCCGTTTTTCGAGTATACTTTGACATAGTTCGGGGAATGTCCGCACCAAGCGCCGTGCGTTTGCGTTTCAAACAGCACGTTTGCAGGCATACCAAGTTGCTTGTTGAGGTAGTTGCGCACAAGTTCGCGCTTGACTGTGCTCATACGTTTTTGACGGTCGAGCACCACTTCGGGTGGCAGCGTAGGCATACGCCCCGCAACCGTTCCCCTTCTCGACGAATACGGGAAAACGTGAATATCGGCAAATCCGACTTTTTTTGCAAAAGCAACGCAGTTTTCAAATTCTTCTTCTCTTTCGCACGGAAAACCGACGATGATGTCAGTCGTAATCGCCGCGTCGGGATAGTATTCTCTGATAAGTTGCACCGCCGCATAGTATTCGTCGCAGGTATAGTGGCGATTCATTGCTTTGAGCACTCTGTCGTCGCCGCTTTGCAACGACAAATGGAAATGCGGACAGAATCTCTTTATGCCCTTCGTCGCGTCCAAAAACTCTTTTGACACCACGCCGACTTCGAGCGAACCGAGTCGCACGGCAAAATCGTACTTCGAGAGCATTTTCATAAGTTCGGTAAGCGACGAGCCGTTATCCTTGCCGTATGCGGAAAGGTTTATGCCTGTTACGACCACCTCTTTTGCGACGTTTTGCACCTCGTCGAGTTCTCTTTCGATACTCTCGATGGCGCGCGAGCGGCTTCTGCCTCTGACGTAAGGAATCAAGCAGTAACTGCAAAAGTTGTTGCAACCGTCCTGAACCTTGATAAAATGCCTTGTGCGAAGATTCACGATTCCGTCGTTATCCTCGAAAACCGAACTTATGTCGAACTTATCGGGAACGATTTTGTCGAATTGTGCTTCTTCACCCTTAAATTCGGTGACGATTTTGCGAGCGAAATCGAGTTTCCCGTCGCTGCCCGATATGTATTGAACATTGTTTTTTGCAAACTGAGAAAAGTTGTTTTGAGAAGCGCAACCGCACACGAAAATCTTTGCGCCTGGATTGACTTTGAGTATTCTTGTCACCGATTGACGAGATTTTTTTTCTGCTTCGGCGGTTACTGCACAAGAATTTATGACGTAAACGTCTGCATATTCAAGTCCTTCGGTAATTTCGAAGCCTGCGTGCTCGAAAATCGCAAGCATTGCGTCCGTGTCGTACTGATTGACCTTGCAACCCAGCGTAAATACGGATATTTTGGGAAGTTTGTCATTCATAATCAAGTTCCCCCAGAGTGTCCAAAAGTAAAGCGGAAGCCACGATAGAGGCGGTTTCCGCACGCAAAATACGTCTGCCGAGCGTCACGATTTGCGCGCCCGATTCTTTTGCGAATTGTGCTTCTTCGGGGGTAAAGCCGCCCTCTGCGCCCACAATCAAAGCAATCTTTTCCCCGCTCAAATCGCAATCTTTTATGCGGTTTTTCTTCTCGCCCTCGTATGCAAACAGCACTTTATCAAAGTCGCTAAGCGACTTTACGACATCTTGAAAATCGCAAAGTTCTCCCACTTTGGTGAGATATGCCGAACCGCATTGTTTTGCGGCTTCGAGCGCGATTTTGTCCGCCCTGTCCTTTGCGAATTTGGTTTCCGCCGTATTGCTCGACAAGAACGGACGAACCTCGTCTATTCCAAGTTCGACCGCCTTTTGAATTGCAAAATCGAGTTTATTGTTCTTCAAAAGTCCTGCAAACAGCGTGACGTGCACCCTCTTTTTGTCCTGCACTTTCTCATCTTCCACCGACAAAATCGCTTTGTCGCGGTCGATTTGCCTTATCGTGCAGTATCTTTCTATGCCGTCGTTTGCGCAGACAATCGCTTTGTAACCCGTTTTGTAGCGAAGAACTTTCGTCATATGCAAAAACTCGTCGCCCGAAACGACGATTTCACCGTTTGCGCAAACGTCTTGCGGATTGACAAAAAATCTTCTGATTTCCATATTCTAATCGGGTTAATTTTGTTTTCTTATGAGTTTGAGCGCGCGCCAGTCGTCCATTGCAATACGCTCGACGATTTCGTAGCCCGCTTCTTCATAACATTGTATCACTTCGTCGAGTCTTGTGTCAATTATACCCGACAACACGATAGTTCCGTTTTGGCGCAAATGCTTGCCTATGCTCTTTGAAAAGCGCATAAGTATGTCGGCGGTGATGTTTGCGAATATGAAGTCCGCTTGTTGGTCGCCTTCGAGCAAATCGGCTTTTTCTATGGTTGCGTCCACTTTGTTGAGTTCGGCGTTGCGCTTTGCAAATTCCACCGCTTGTTCGTCGATGTCGCACATATACACGCTTTTTGCGCCGCAAATCTTTGCCGCAATGCCCAAAATGCCGCTTCCGCACCCCACGTCGATGACGTCTTTGCCCTCGACGTCCATAAGTTCGAGGCACATTCTCGTCGTTGCGTGCGAACCCGTGCCGAACGCCATTCCGGGGTCGAGGCGCATAATCTTTTCGCCCTCGCTCGCCTTATATTCTATCCAAGTGGGAACTATGGTTATATTCTTCGTTTTTATGGGAGTATAGTACTTTTTCCACTCGTTTTCGTAGTCGGCGGCATCGATTTCGCCAAGCAGTATTTCGCCGAATTGCACGCCGTTTTTCTTCATTTCCTCGAGATTCGCTTCGAGCGCGGCAAGAAAATCCGCGTCGGTGGGCTCGTACATTGTGGAAACCTTGACCACTTCGCTTTGCTGCAAAACGCTTTCGTCGACGTAGTCCCAGATAACGTCGCTTTTTACGAGGTCGAGGAAGTCTTGTTTGTCCAAAATAGAAACGCCGCCCGCACCTGCGTCAAACATTGCTGACGAGATGAGGTCGGCGTCGTTATGGTTTGTAAAAACCGTGATCGTTTTGTATTTCATTCGTTATACTCTCGCATTAAGCGGTTTAGATTGCCGCTTTTGTGTGGTTTATCTTATTTTGCCTTTTCGTCGTACGCTTTTTTGAGCGGATATTGTTTCTTCTGGTCGGAAATCTGGTCGAAGCGTTTGAGGAACTCTTTTTGTTCCTTGCTCACGCTCTTGGGAACTTCAACGACGACCTTGACGAACATATCGCCCTTGCCCGTGCCTTTGAGTTTCTTTATGCCGTAATTCTTGATTGTAAACACCGTTCCGCTTTGCGTTCCTTCGGGGATTTTGACCTCTTTATTGCCGTAAAGCGTAGGCACTTCGATAGTCGTGCCGAGCGTTGCGTCCACGATTGAAATCGGCACTTCGAGCAACACGTCGAATCCGTTTCTCGAAAAGAGTTTGTGAGGCGCGACTCTGACTTCGACGTACAAGCCGCCCTTTTCGCCGCCGTTCGAGCCTGCGTGACCTTCGTTGTCGTATCTGACTCTTTGACCCGAATCGATACCGGCAGGAATATTCACCTTGACTTCGCTCACCTTTTCGAAGCGACCTACGCCGCCGCAAGAGGTGCACTTGTCGGTGATAATCTTGCCCGTGCCGTGACAGGTGGGGCAAACGCCTTGCGTGCTGACTTGACCGAACGGCGTGCGTTGAGTCATAGTCACTCTGCCGCTACCCTTACATTGCGAGCAGACCTTGAACGCCGTACCGTCTTTTGCGCCCGTACCTTTGCAGTCGGGGCAATTCTCAACTCTCTTGACGTTGACGGTCTTTTGAGTGCCGAACGCCGCTTCCTCGAACGTAAGATTGACGCCGACGAGAATATCTTGTCCTCTTTGAGGCGCGTTTGCGCGTTGCGCTCTCGACGAGCCACCGCCGAATCCCGAAAAGATTGACGAAAAGATGTCGTCCATATCGAATCCGAATCCGCCTGCCCCCGTACCGCCGCTGCCGAATCCGCTAAAACCGCCGAATCCCGCGCCTGCCTGCGGTCCGTTTTCGTCGCCGTAGGTGTCGTATGCCGCGCGCTTTTGCGGGTCGGAAAGCACTTCGTAGGCGTGGTTTATATCCTTAAACTTCGCCTCTGCATCCTTCTTTTCCTGCTCGCTCGCCGAAACGTACATATCGGGGTGATATTTCTTTGCGAGTTTACGATAGGCAAGTTTCAATTCGTCTGCCGTAGCCGTCTTTTCGACGCCGAGTATTTCGTAATAATTTTTTGCTGCCATAATCTATTCTTCAACCCTATCGGGTTGCCTTTATTCGTATTTGGGTGCTTTGGGCACGTTATCTCGATAACTCTTTATAATATCGAGTTTCCTTTTATACGTCTCGGCGCAACGGTTGCCCTGATTCTTCAGTCTGCAAAAGTTCTTGATACCGGTTGCCCGTTGCGCCTCGATTCGTTATTGTTTTGACCTTTATCAGTCAACCGTTCCGTCTACGCCGCCGTCCGGATTTGCGCCGCCTTGGAAGTCTTCGGGGTTAATTCCCGCTTGCTTTGCCGCTTCTGCCGCCGCTTCGGGGTTTTGTTGATAGAACTTCGTGAAGATGGGGTCGGTGACTTTCGTCAATTTCTCGACAACCGCTTTCACGTCGTCTTCGCTCTCTGCTTTTGCAAGTTCTTCGGTTGCGGTCTTCGTCGCTTCGGTGACTTGCGTCTTGTCTGCTTCTTCGAGTTTCTCGCCGTTTTCGCTTACGAATTTATCGACAGCGAAGATAAGTTGTTCTGCGTTGTTCTTTGCGTCCACGACCGCTCTGCGCTTCTTGTCTTCCTCTGCGTACTTCTCTGCGTCCTTGACAGCGGCGTCGATGTCCGCTTCGGTGAGGTTAGAAGACGCGGTGATGGTAATGGATTGAGATTTGCCGGTAGCCTTATCGCAAGCCTTGACGGATACGATACCGTTTGCGTCGATGTCGAAGGTGACTTCGATTTGCGGGATTCCGCGCGGTGCGGGTGCAATACCGACGAGTTCGAATCTGCCGAGCGTCTTATTGTCGCGAGCAAATTGTCTTTCGCCTTGCAAAACGTGAATGTCGACTGCGGTTTGGTTGTCTGCCGCCGTGCTGAACACTTGCGATTTGCTCGTAGGAATGGTGGTGTTTCTGTCAATAAGTTTGGTGCATACGCCGCCGAGCGTTTCGATGCCGAGCGACAACGGTGTGACGTCGAGCAAAAGCATATCTTTCACTTCGCCTGCGAGAACGCCGCCTTGAATTGCCGCGCCGAGAGCCACGCACTCGTCGGGGTTGATTCCCTTATACGGGTCTTTGCCGGTGATGCGTTTAACGGATTCGTACACTGCGGGAACACGAGTCGAACCGCCGACCATAATGACCTTTGCGATGTCGTTGTAACTGAGTCCTGCGTCTTTGAGCGCTTGTTGCATAGGACCTTGCGTTGCCTTGACGAGGTCTTCGGTGAGCGAATCGAATTTTGCTCTGGTAAGTTCCATATCGAGGTGCATAGGCACGCCGTTTTCCATTGCGATGAACGGAAGCGAAATCTTCGCTTTGGTCACGCCGGACAAGTCGATCTTTGCCTTTTCTGCGGCTTCTTTGATACGTTGCATTGCCATCTTGTCTTTGGTGAGGTCAACGCCGTGCTCTTTCTTGAACTCGCTCGTGATCCAGTCCATAATGCGCTTGTCGAAGTCGTCGCCGCCCAAACGGTTGTTGCCTGCTGTTGCAAGAACTTCGAATACGCCGTCGCCGAGTTCGAGGATAGAAACGTCGAACGTGCCGCCGCCGAGGTCGAAGATGAGGACTTTCTGATTCTTGTTCTCGTCCTTATCGATGCCGTAAGCGAGTGCCGCCGCCGTAGGCTCGTTGATGATACGTTTCACTTCCAAGCCCGCAATCTTACCTGCGTCTTTGGTTGCTTGACGTTGAGAGTCCGTGAAGTATGCGGGAACAGTGATAACCGCTTCCGTAACCTTTTCGCCGAGATACTTCTCTGCATCGTTTTTGAGTTTGGTCAAAATCATTGCCGAGATTTCTTGCGGCGTATATTCTTTGTTTTCGATTTTAACTTTATAATCGGAACCCATCTCTCTCTTGATGGAACTTACCGTATGTTCGGGGTTTGCGACCGCCTGACGTTTAGCGATTTCGCCGACGAGTCTTTCTCCGTCCTTTGTGAACGCCACGACGGACGGGGTCGTTCTCATACCTTCGGCGTTGGGGATAACCACCGCTTCACCGCCTTCCATAACTGCTACGCACGAGTTTGTCGTACCAAGGTCAATACCGATAATCTTTCCCATATTATTTCTCCTTTTCCCGCTTTGACGGGAAGAAAACTTATTTTCTTTATATTTTTATGTTTTCGCATTGCTGCGGAAATATCTTTTTATTGTTTACTGTTTATTGTTTTGCTTCTATACTCTTTGCTTAGTCTTCCCAATATCCGACTTTTACGCTTGCCGGTCTAAGAAGTTTCGTTCCGAGCATATATCCTTTTGCAAGCACTTCGACCACTTTGCCTTGTCTCTGCTCGTCCTTGACTCTTTCAACCGCGCTCATAAACTTTGCGTCGAAGTCTTTGTCTATTGCGTCGACTTCGGTAAGTCCGAATCCGCCGAGCGCGCCGAGAATCTGACTTTCCATCATATTGAATCCCGTAAGAGCCGCTTCGTCTTTAACGTACTTTCTTGCGAGGTCGCAGTTGTCAAGCACGGAAAGCATCTTTTCAATCACTATGGATTGTCCGAGTTGCTTCATATCTTCGGCAATGGAATTGTTGCGCTTGCGATAGTTGTCGAAATCCGCTTGCAGTCTTTGAGTCAAACCTTTGCAGGTTTCTGCCTCTGCGATTGCCTGTCCGAGTTTTTCTTCGAGTGCTGCGATGTATTCCTCGTCGCTAAGCCCCTCGCGGTCTATCTCGAAAGACCTTTTCTCGTCCTCTTTGACTTCCGCTTCTACTTGCTCGTCGTTTTGGCTTTCGACTTTATTTTCGTTTTTGTTTTCGTATTTATCTTTGTTTTTCATTTCAATCCTCGTTATCCTTTTTGTCTTTCACCACGCTCGCGATTGTTTTCTTCATACAATCGAGCACGCCGATAACCTTTTTGTAGTCCATACGTTCGGGGCCTATAACGCCCGCCTCGCCGACCACCTCGTCGCCCACTTTGTACGAAGCCGTGATGATTGCGCATTTATCGACGCCCCTTTCCTCTTTGCCTATTCTCACCGAGAACTCGATTGAGCCGTCCTCGCTCGAAAGCAAGTCGCCGATGTTCTCTTTGTCGGATATAACCGAGAGGAAGTTTTTTGCGTCCTCGACGTTGTTGTATTCGGGATAGTCGAGCATTTTGAGCGCGCCTTCCACAAATACGTTTCTGTCGCTATGCTCGGACAGGTATATACGAAGTATTCCCAGCACGTCGTCGAGTATGTCCTCGAAACCTTTGAGCTCGACGTCGATTTCCGCAAGGTCGAATCTGTCAATATCCTTGATGTTTCTGCCTTGGAAAACCTTGTTCAGCACTTTGGTTGCCGTGTCGATATATTCCGCTCTCACGTCCTCGGGAATGTCTATCGCCTTGTCGGCAATCATACCGCTGTCAGTGACGATAAGCACGACCGCCTTGCCGTTTTTGAGCGGCACGAGTTTGATTTCCTCGATAACGACGTCCTGCGCATTCTTTTCCACGATGAACGACGTGTAATTCGTCGCGTCGCTTATTATCTTCGCCGCCTCTATGGATATATCCTGGATTTTGCCGAGTTTGTTCATAAATCTGTCGCGAATGAGTGCGGTTTCTTGGTCGGTGAGCATATTGCCCTCAAACGAACTTATGCTTTCGACATAGAACTTGTAAGCGTCTTTGAGCGGAATGCGTCCTGCCGACGTGTGCGGTTGTTCGATATATCCGAGTGCTTCGAGCGCGCTGAGTTCCGCCCTCACGGTCGCAGAACTGACTTCGGGCAAATACTTGCTTTGAATATCCGAACTGGACACGGGTTGTCCCGTAGATATATACAGGTCAACCAATGCGTGCAATATTCTTTTTTTCCTTTCAGTCAACTCTTTTCCCATAACGTCTTTCCTCGCTATGACTTTTAGCAGTCTTTCGCTTTGATTGCTAACAGTATATGTCCTCTTTTGCTAAATGTCAATACTTTTAGCACATATTTTTTTACATTTTTTGTTATTTTTTATATTTTTTCAATGGTGATTCCGCCTATCTCGAACCCCGCCTGTTTTTGCGGACGTTATGACGTTATATTGATTATTACGAATAAAAAAATATATATACAACTTAAATACGCGCGTATAGCGTATCGTCACCGTTGCGCACTGAATATTCAAAAAAGCATATCGGCGGCGCAAGCACGCAAAAATGAAGTCGCACGAGCGTTGCCAAACAATACAAACAGAAGATACATATAGGCATATCAAAGTTGCAAAACTGCGATACGAGCGTAGCAATATAGTTTTCGCGAGCGTGAGGATTGAATTATAACCAATAATTTTTGATATAATGCGAAAAATAGATTGCATTTTCGTTTGAAGTTTGTTATAATCCAAAAAGCAATTTGAATTTGCTAGTGTGGCTCAGCAGGTAGAGCAGCTGATTCGTAATCAGCAGGTCGCCGGTTCGAATCCGGCCACTAGCTCCAAATTGCTCAAATTGACAAAGGCATCGCAAAGCGGTGCCTTTTGTCTTTTATTCGCAATTTGTCGCTTTTCCCCTTTCGCCCTCTGCGCTCTCAAAACGAGCGACACGCAACTCATGATGTCATTCCGCGCGCCGTGCGATGGGGATGCCCCTCTTTTAATGCATACGGACACATTTTGACCACGAGTACCTGCAGATTATTTCTTCGGGGTCCCCGCAAAACAGCATTGTTTTGTGGGGTGAACAAAAGGTCGCCGTGTTCGAATCCGTGCTTCCCTCTGCGCTCTCAAAATAATCAACGAGCAACTATCGCTATCGCTCCGCACGACGTGCGATAGGAATATCCACTATTTTTTAATGCAAACGAGCATATTTTATTCAATTCAAATTCGGGTGTGGGTGCAACCCACCCTCAATTATTAATTATTCATTATTAATTATTAATTTCTATGCTATCGTTTTTTAACTATATTTAGTTTTTATTGACATATTTTTCAGACGTGATATAATCAAATATGAAATTTATTTCAGGTTAAGGATATAAAAGGATATACAAATGAAAACCGATCGCACGTTAAGATTTTTGCAAAACGTAAAATGCCCCGAATCCAACAGATACGGTCGCGCGCAATTAAGAGGTATGAACAACCGCTATTCCCTACTTTCGACGTGGGGATTGTCGCACGTCTTTTTCCAAAGAAAAAGACTCGTTCTCGACGTGGGTTGCGGTGGCGGTAAAAACCTTAAACGCATACTCAATCAATCGAAACAAGTCAACGCAATCGGCGTAGACCAATCCGCAGAGAGCGTAAAGATGTCCACTCGCACAAATCGCCGCGCGGTGAAATCGGGACGTTTGCAAGTGGTGCAAGGCAGCGTAGAAGCACTTCCCTTCGCAAGCAATCTTTTCGACCTTGTGACCGCAGTCGAATCCGTGCACTTTTGGAATATTGAAAAAGGCATATCGGAAGTGTATCGCACTCTCAAAAAAGGCGGACAATTCCTAATCGTCAACGAAACGCAAACGAGCGACGGAATCGAAGCGTATCTTGCCGAAATCGGCTTTCAAGTTTACACCAAACATCAACTCGAATCCTTCTTGAAGAAAGCGGGATTCAAGAAAATCCGCACAGATGTCAACGAAAACGGCAAATGGATTGCAATCGTCGCCGAAAAATAAAAAAGGCAAACAAAAAAAATCTCACTCGAAAATGAGTGAGATTATTTCTTCGTTTATTTAAGGCTCTGCCTTCCGCAATTATTAATTATTCATTATTAATTATTAATTATTAATTTTCCGTGCCATTCGGCGCAAATCAATTATTAATTGATATTCACGTCCAAGTCTATATCGTCGACAAATTGCGATTGATACAGTTTCTCATACACACCGCCCTTTTCTATGAGTTGGTCGTGCGTGCCTTGCTCGACGATTTTGCCGCCGTCTATCACAACGATACAATCCGCTTTGCGAACGGTCGAAAGTCTGTGCGCGACGACGATTGTCGTTCTCCCCTTGCAAAGTTCAAAGAGCGCCTTTTGTATAATCGCTTCCGTGGTGTTGTCGAGTGCGCTCGTCGCTTCGTCAAGAATGAGAATGGACGGATTTTTGAGGAACACGCGCGCAATACTCAACCTTTGTTTCTGACCGCCCGAAAGTTTGACGCCTCTCTCGCCTATTTGCGTGTCGTAGCCGTCGGGCAAACTTCTGATATATGCGTCTATGTCGGCTTTCTTTGCCGCCTCGATAATTTCCTCGTCGGTGGCGTTCTCTTTGCCGTAGGCGATGTTTTGCTTGAACGTACCCGTAAACAAGAACACGTCTTGCTGAACGATACCCACGTTTTTGCGCATAGAATCGTTTTTTATCTCGCTTATAGGCTC
>URIX01000005.1 GCA_900547975.1 uncultured Eubacteriales bacterium
AGGTATCGTCCTCTCATTATGCCACTCGTTCACGGGCGAAAAAAATCCACACTCGCCCGTTCACTTGTACTAATCGTCAAGTTCGGCGCTCATAGGCTCGCCGCCTTGCGGCTCGTGTTCCGTCTTCAAAAAGGCAGAGTAGTTGTATAAGAACACCTTGAACGAGTGAGCGTTAAAAAAGTCCGCGATATAATCGCGGACGGCGGTTTTATTTCGTCTTCGAACGGGCAGATTCCGTGTAAGAGTAGTCTTCGAACAAGTTTTCGTTTCGGGTGCGGGTGTCCCGCCCTCAATTATTAATTATTAATTATTCATTATTAATTTTTTCCTACGGAAAAATCAAAACCCAAAGTTCCCTGGGGTGATAAACAAGCCGCTGATGAGACTCAATAGAGCGGCGAGAAGAACGACGTGGACGACGTAGACAATGAGCGCGTGCTTGCCGAAGAAGCAGACCGCTTTTTCTATGCCTTTGGCAATCACGGTCGTGACTTTGCCTGCGCCGAGCATAAAATTGAGGGTATTTATGGAAAAATCTCGCAGAGATTTCTTTTCGCTTTCGACGTTTGCGTAAAGTGCGTCGCAAGTCTTTTTGTAGAGTGCTTTCGTAAGTTCGAAGCGAACGAGAGACAGCCGCTCATAGTAGAATAATTCGCCTATCAGCACGCCTGCGAAATAAAAGGCGGTGTAGGGTATGAGCGTAAACAAATCGCCGGGTGAAAACTCGCTTTGCGAATAGAACGGCGACGGATTGCCCCAAAAGTCGTGCGGCGGAAATACGATTGCGAATATTTTGGGCGTAGTCGCGGGCGGCGTATAGCAAAAATACAGACATAGCGTGACGATTATAAGCGCAATACTTGCGCCGACCATTGCCCATCTGTTGTCGCGCACCACGAACGATATGAGCGCATACAAGAGCATAGAAAAAGCGAGGAAATCGAGCACGCCGAACGCCACGAAAACGCCGTCGATGCCCATTTGATATTGCGCTATGTACGAGCCGAGCGTGTAAATTAAAGCCACGACGAGCAGTTGCGCGCCGCGCTTTGCGTTGTTGCGCGAAAACGTGCAGGATATGCCCGAAATGGAAAAGAAAACGAACAAAACTATCGGGTGAATTATATCTCTTACGCCGCTTGCGCATCCGCTCACCCAGTTGTAGCAAAAGGTCGTGAAAGCGTCGCCGACGCCTCTGCGAACAAAATCGCGTCCGTACCACTGCACTCCGAAATACGACCCGAGCAAAATTGCCAAATGGTCGAGAATCATAAGTAATACGCAAACACCTCGCAAAAAGTCGATTTCCCAAATGCGATTGCGTTTTCTTTTGGGAACGAGGGTGATTTGCACGTCGTCCGAGACGAGTGGATTTTTTTGTACGACCGATTGCATAAAATGAATATAGCACTATTCTATATGCGCTGTCAACGAACGGCGAGGTAAGCGAGGAAAGAGAGAAAATCAGCGCGGATAGATATGCGAATTTTGCATAATAAAAGCAAAATTTCGCGAAAATCGAAAAAAGAAAAATTTGAGGCGACGAAAAATTTTTTCAATGATTCTAACCGTGCGAAAAACGCGGACAAACGACAGTAAAAATATGGAAAACAATGCGATAGAATGTCGAAAAACGCAAGATTTGTGCGTATACGGCGACGAAAACCCGAAAACGCGGCGAAACAGGAAAAATTTGCCGCAGTGACGGCGCAAAAGCGCAAAAATCGAGCAAATTCCCCTACAAGTTGTGCTTTGAGAGTCGCTCTACCACAAGGTATAGTTAACGGCATTCTAACAAGATATGTATTGACAAACGCGCGAAAAAAACGTATAATTGACCTGTATAATAATCTACACATATGCGCTACACGCGTAAAGGCATATGTTTCGGAGGAGATTATGAGAATGAGAAAGTTATCGCTCGTATTGATGCTCGTGCTGATCAGCGTTATGCTGTTCGGCCTCGTGGCGTGCAATCCGAAAACCGGCGGGGACATCGATGCTCCCGTCATTCCTACGCCGTCGCCGGACAATCCGGACATCGACAACGCCACGTATATCGGCGCGCAGGATTTCTGGAACGCTTTCAAGGCCGCCGCTCTTAACGAAGCGGGTGCGGAAAAAGACAAGCGTTACATAAGGGTTGACACGGCATTCGTGATGGGCTTTTCCAAAGATTCGTCCGATTCGCTTGTCGTTGCTCGCTTTGCAGGGAACATCGATACGCTCGATGATTCGAACAGCGAAATACTCGTTGAATTCCGCAAGTTGGCAACCGAAATAAACGGCAGAACCGTCGATCAAGACACCATCTGTACGATGGCTAAAAACGGCGAAGGAACTCTGCTTTTCGGCGCGTATTATTACGAAGGCAAACTTGTTGCGGATATGCGCGGAATCAAGAAGGGCGACGGCGTTCACGTCGTTTACACCGACACGATCGACATGACAAAATTCGTGTCGAGATTCAAAGACGCACTCGAACAACTCGATCTTTCCTCTGTTTTGTACGACACTTTGATGGGCTATGACATCGGCGGACTCGTCAATAGCCTTATCAAAATCGATATCGCGCATTTGACGGTCGAGCAGTTGCTCGTCAACGTATTGTTCGGCGCAAGCAAGGGCACGTGCGTTGACTACGGCAACGGACATCAAGTGTTGCGTATGCCTTGCGACCTCGGACTTATCGTCAGCATAATTCCGCTCGTTCAAGGTCTTATCCCCGAAAACATCATCGGACTCGTCAAGGACGTACTCGGTCTCGATTTGGGCAAACTCGGCGCGCTCGCCGGTATGGCTCTTTATGTGGAAGCCGACATTATGAACGGCGCGCTTCAAGGCACGACGTTCGACATCGACGTAAATCTCAACTCTTACGGCGTTGAGGGCGTCGAAGAAAAGTACGGCACGTTCCAGTCCGAATTCGGCATTAAACTCGGCTACGCGAAAGCAGACTTTGCGGGTGCCCCCGACCTCGACTTAGTCGGCAGTGAAGAAAAGCCGGGACTTCTCAAAAATCGCAACGAAAAGAACACCGCTCGTCAAGACGGTGAAAAATCCCTTTACGACGCCGTAAACGAAAGTGCGGAAAAATATTCTTTCCTCACTCTCGACGGCGCAATCACTCTCACTCTCAACTTCAACGAAAAGAAAGTGTCTATCGACAACGTGATAGGCTCTTTCGGCACTCTCATTTCAAATCTTCTCACAAAAAATCTCGACCCCGCAATGCTCGAAGCGCTCAAACCGTTGTTTGCAAAAGAAATAGATTTTGCCAGCGGCACGGTTAAACTCACAATCAAACTTCAAGCAGACATCAACACCAGAGACGCAAAAAAGACAAGACTCGCAGCGGAAATTCTCGGCAGTAACGGCGCAAAACGCTTAACGGCTTACTACACCGGCGAGAAAGAAGGAGTGTACATCGACGCAAGCGGCTTGCTCGGTTACAACGGAACGAAGTTCAAAATCGACGACATCAACGTCAATGAACTCTTGAACAGCCTTGTCGACAAAGTGTTTGAAACCATCAAAGGCGCAATCGACGGCCTCAAAGGCGGCGCAACCGCTCAAAACATTCAACAAGCGTTTGTAGACAACGGCGAAATCGTCATTCAACACGGCGCGTATTCTGCGGCGGAAGGCGACGGCTCTGTCGACGTCTTGTCCCTCGTAAGTATGATTCTCGACCATATTAACGTCAATATGGACGGAAATATCTTCAATATCAGGGACATAAGCGTAGATTTGTCGAGAGATATTCTCGACACAATCTTCTCGCTTGTGTTTACAGGCGATAACGCAGGTGCGGACATCCCCATCACAGGCGCATTGCTCAAATACGTCAACAACGGCGCGCAACAAAACAAGAACCTCACTTTGAGTGCGGAACTCGGTGTTCGCGAATATAACGAAGCAAACACCGAATACAGCCTCGCGCCGCTCATCGGTCTTGCGCTCGGCGTTGACATTACCTTTGGTAAAATCAACAATTTGCCCGACTTCGAGGCAACGTTTGAAAAACTCGAGAGCGAACTTGACCAAAACGAAGGCGCATATCTTCCCATCCTCAAAAACGGCGCGTTGAACACGGATTTGCTTCACGTCAACGTGTCGACGGGGCTTACCCTCGACATCGAAACCCTCAAAGGCGAACTCGCAAAGATCGAAGTCAATATGCCCGAGAAAGAAATCGGCACGATGTTCAAGGGTATTTTGCTCAAAGCGTTGATCGAACTCGGAAACATCGACGGCGGTCTTAAACTCGACATAAACGCCGACATCGACCTTACCGGCGGTCTCGATACGAGCGCGATCCTCGATTTGCTTTTGAAATCTTCCGCAAAGATTGCGATTTCAAAACAATCCGACAACGAAGAAGTGCTTGCGCTCTATTTGCAAGACGGTTGGGTGTATCTCAAAGCGGACCTTCTTTGCATAAGCGTTAAACAAATCAAACTTAATGTCAGAGAACTTATCGATATGCTCGGAAAGAGTTCGAACGATTCGTCGAGCAATCAGGCGCTCGTCGCAGATGAAAAAGAAGACGGCAAAGACGGAATGGACATCAATGCCGTTCTCGGCTTCGTGGCAGGTATCATCGACGGATTCAAACTCGGCAATCACGCCCTCGAAGTCGTCCTTGTTTCCAACCTCTTTGAACAAGTCCTCGGACTTCTCAACATCGACGGCGTTAAGATTGAATTTGCAAGCACCGAATTCGACGGCGGAATCCGCATTGCTCTCAACGACGGACTCAATCTTCCCGAACTTCAACTCGGCGTGTTCGTGTCTTTGGGCAACAACGTCAACCTCGACTTGTCCATCAACGGTTTGTCCGCAGGTTTGAACGATAAAGCGAATGACTATTTGTTGAAAGACAATCGTCAAAGCGACGATTTCACCGAAATTCTCGAATATCCCTTCCTCGGACTCGACCTCACGCTCGGTCTTAACGTCACGGCGGACCAAGGCGCGAGAGAACTCGTGTTCGGCGAAGGTAAGTACTGGCTCGATTCTAACGGACAGTACGTCGAAATCGAAAAAACGCCCGTTCCCGACGGATACACCGGCAAACTTTATTACAAGGATTCCGACGGCATATATCAAGAAGAAAATATAACCAAAGCGACTCTCGCATTCGACGAACCGCTTAATCTCAACTACGAGTTGCGCATCGCGGGGCAACTCGACCTTTCGCCTATCGTCGAATACTTGCTCGGCGCGACCCAAATCAATACAAAGGGCAACGTCAGCGAGTTGATGATTGAACTTACGGGCAAAAAGACAAGCGACATCGGCGGTCAAGCGACTGCCGAACGCAAAGTTTTGCTCGGACTTTATTACACGGGCGGTTCGCTCTATATCGACGCGAGCAACTTTGGTGTGGATAAGGTCAGAACGGACGTTGATCTCTATGAGATCATACTTGCATTGCTCGCAAAAGACTCGACCGTCGTTGTCAACGGCGCAAAGGGTACGGAAGCAATGACGGCGGAAGATAACGACCAAAACGACGCCGCTGCGAGAAAGGCGCTTGCGCTCGATATTATCGCAACGCTTTCTTCCGACAACGTTAAGTTGCAAATCGCAAAGGGCTTGACCGACATCCTTTATCAACTCATCGGAATCGACGCAAGCGACATCACTGCTTGGGCGCAAATCGCTTGGGCAAACGTAAAGGATAAATTCGACAACAAACCCGTCCGTATCGCACTTGACGTCAACAACGACGCAGGTCAACAAATCGGCGGTGCGGAAATCTATATCGGCACGACCGTAAAAGGAGAAAACGGCGAAACTCTCAGCCCGCTCAAACTCGAAATCGGCGGCGACGCTGTCGAACCTATCAAAATTGTACGCGACGGACAAAAAATGCAAGAAATGGCGTCCTACGTCCAAAGCGAAGGCAACGTGTTCGGGGATATAGACTTGTTCAACGACTACGGCGACGTCACCATTCCCAGCATTTACGCCGAAATTCAAGGCACGTTCACGGTCGGCGCGCTTCAAGGCAACAAGTCTTGGACGGTCGGCGAATGGATTGCGACCTTCCTTGACGACAGCAATCCCGAACTCAATTCGTTCATAAGACAACTTCTTCTCACCTACAAAGTGCCTGTCGAAGCGGGCGCAAACATCGGATTCCGCATTGCGCTCAACGCACATCTCAATCCCGACGTTCCCGTTGACCTCACTCAAAACGTAGTGTTCAAGAAGTATGAAAATTCAAAACTCGCAGACCTCGCAAAATATGTCGAAGTCTACAAACTCAACGGCACGAAATACGTCCTTCTCACCGACGAGGAACGCACGACGTTCGACGGCGACGTATACCTCAAACAATACGTTGCGGGCGGCATTGCGCTCGCCGAAGTGACAGACCTCAATTACAGAGGCGAAGGCTACGTCCTCGTTGACGGCAACTACGTCAAAATCAAAGTCACGGACGAAAATCAAGAACAATACGCAAACGACAAAATTTACACCGCGGCAAGTTTGCTCGACATCGCGTACATCGCGTCTCACAGCGACGTCGCAATCGAAATCTACAACGAGAAAATAACTCTTGTCGACAAGATGTCCAATGCGGAAAAACTCGAACACGTTATCCTCGCGTTGCGTTTGCAAAGCACGGGTGAAAATGCGCAAGGTCAAGCGGTAAGCACGGTTTACCTCGATTTGAGCAACGACTTCCACCTTGCTTTGACCAACATCGATCTCGGCGCATTGCTCGGCGGATTGATTAAGGGCGGCGACAAAGACGGGAAAAACGGCACGGCAACGGCGAGCGCGGACGGCGGAATCGACCTTATGGGTATTCTCGGCAAGGTGCTCGGCGGTATCATCGGCTATATCGGCGTAGACACCGAAGGTTTGCAAATCAACTTTGCGGAAGCACTCGTCGCAACCCTCGTGCAAATGCTCGCAGGCAAGCAAGTAGACCCCGAAAAGTTCATCAAACTCAATTCGGACAGAAGTTATCTCGCATTTGCGTGGAAAAACGATTATAAACTCGAACTCAACCTTCAAATCGACCCCGTATACGTCGGATTCGAACTCAGTTCCGTCAAACTCGCACTCGGCAAAAAGGGCGGTGTTTTGCCCGAAGATTTCGACCCGAACGTATACACGACGGCTGAAAATCTCAGCACGCTTTCTCTCAATGTAGATCTCGGGCTCGACTTGCAACTCAAAGGACAAGACGAGCAAGTACGACTTGAAAAATACCTCGATTTGTTCATTGCGGATCTTGGTATAAAACTGGGAATCGATATGTTCGACGATATCGAATATAATATCGGATTGAGCCTCGGCGCAAATCTTGCACTCAACGAGCCGAACGATAGCAATATTGTTCTTGAAGTTAAAAATAAAATAACAAATAAGAATATATTAGCGTTTTACGTCGAAGGTCAGAACATTTATTTGGACTTCGGAAGCCTTGGACGTCAACCCGTTTATCTCGAAGGAACAAACCTTTGCGACGAGATTTGCAAGTATGTTATCGGCTTGCTCGGCAACCTCGATTCAATCGTTAAAAACGGTGCGTCCGTCGCAGCGGACGAAGTCGTCGCAAACAGCGCGGACGAGCAAATGCAACTCGTTCTCGACATCACGGACGGCAAACTCGGCGCACTCGTTATGCAAAACGTCCTCGTAGGACTTATTGCTGCACTCACGTCGAAAGACGGCAGTACGGATATTGCGAACATCATCGAAAAACTCGACCTCGACATTTCCGTCGGCGTTGACTTGCAACTCGACCCGTCTATCGCAATAGACGTTAACGTTGACAGCAAACTCATCGCACTCGGCGTGAGCGTTGAAAACATCGACGTTGCAACCGGAACGAATAGCAACGCATATGCGGCAATCCGCGAAAAAGCGCAAAAGGGTATCAGAGGCGACGATAAGTTCGTCCTTCTCACAAACGACGAAAAGGCAACTTACGAGGGCAAGAGATACAACAAAGACGGCGACAAGTTCGTCGAAGCGGAAAACGGCGATTACAGAGGTTACTACACCGAGATGTCCAATGCGCACATCATCGAAGTCGACCTCAGTTTGATCGTTGATTACTATGCAAGCGCAACTTACACTCTCGTCACCGACCAAAGAGCACTCGAAACACAATCGCCGCTCGATAGATATTCGTACAGCAAGAACGAGCAAAGATTCGTGCAAGACCCCAACGGCACTTACGTCCGCGAAGGTTTTGCGTTCGACAAATTGCTCGATTTCGTGCTCAATATGGACGGTTTGCAAAGCATTCTTGCAACGATGCTTCCGCAAATCCGTATCAACACCGACAATGAGGAAGTCAGATTCGACGTGCTAAAAGACAAGTTCAGCGTCGGCGATTTACTCAAACGTTTGGGACTCAACCTCGTGCTTTCCGACAAGATGGACGACGGCTTCAAACTCGACATAAAGGCAAGACTTAATCTCCAAAAGATAGGTATGGAAGACATGTCGAAGATTGACTGGAAGAATCTCAATCTTGACATCGACACCATTCTCAAAGGCTTGGAAGCGTACGTCGGAATCGACTTCGATTACGAACACGAAGGCACCAACGCCAAAATCGGCATATATCTCGAAGACGGCATAGTGTTTGTCGATATGGACGGCATTGGCGGTCCGCGCGTACAAGTGGGCCTTATCGACTTGCTTGAAAAACTCGGCATTGCGCTCGGCACAAGCAGTTCGAACAGCGAAGCAAGCACGGCGGCGGATACGACAGACGGCTCCGACGCGACAGATTCGGACAAGACAAACGACAAGGTCAGCGTCGGTCAAATCCTCAATATGATCGTTTCCAAGATCGTACTTGCAGGCAAGCCGTGGATAATCGGCGGCAACACCAATAGAATTGACCAACTCGGCGTATTCGTGCGCGCAAACTTCATCAACGACTTGTTCTCGATGTTGTTAAAGACGGCAATAAATTCCGAAAACACGGTTGTGGACGAATCTCAAAGCGGTTTGTTCATTTATCCGCAAACAGACAAGTTTGCATACTGTGGCGTTGACGAAGCACTCGCTTTGCAACTCAAACTCGCTCTTGCAAACAAGAAAGACCCGATCGATCGCGAAACGGGCGAACTTTCTTCAAAATCTCAATACCTTATCGACCTCAATCTCGGACTTGACGCCAAAGTCGGACTTGTCAGCGTAGATACCAACTATCAACCGCTTCTCGACAACGACGAAAAACTCGAATTCATCTCGCTTGACGACTACATCGAAAACATCGTCAAACTCTCGGGCGGATTCCTTGGCGAAAATTATCAGAGAGAAACGAGTCTCAAAGACAATGCAATCTACTATGCCTTTGACAAAGACGACAACGGCGAATACTTGCTCAAGACGGGTATGTACCGCAAGCCCAACTTCACGGTTGACGCAAACGGCACGTACGTTCTCGGCGAAGACGGCGAATACAGACTCATAAACGACGGCGAAACTCTGCCCGAAGGCACGAAGCGTTACGCAAAAGAAGACCTCACCGGCGTTCAAATGTATTCTCGCTCTTACGCAACCGTAAAAACGGGCGAGGACGGCAAGCAATACGCATACACCGTCAAATATGACGTCGATCCCGACGGCGTATATGTCTATGATGCCGAAAACGACGTCTACGTCAACAAGAACGACGCTTCCGCACCCGAAAGCAACACGTTCTATTCGAGAGTCGATAATCCGATTACCGTCACCGAAAAGGATGCAGACGGCAAAGAAACGACTCGCCACGCTCTTGCAAGCGAAGTCAAACTCTACAACAAGTGCGGGAAGACCGCATATCAAGATCAAAACGTTTCTTTGAGCGTAAGCGGCTTGATTTACTTCAATTCCGCAAGCGCGGAAGTCGTCAATGCGGGCGGCTTGCTTCCTAACGCGTTCCGCGATATGATCATCAACTTGCAAACGATGGCGGCATTCAACGCGGGCGTCGGTTTGAGAGTCTCCGCAAACATTGACCTTGCGGCACTCGATTTGCAAGGACTTGCATCCGGCGGCACGTTCGGCGACTTTATCAATAACAGCGATTTGAGCAAAGTGGAACTCGCAATCGAATTCCTCGAAGTTGACGACAAGGGCTACTTTGTAAAATACGACACGGCAAATGGCACGGACAACGGCAACGAAAAAGTGCTCGGCGGTATGTATTTGAGCGGCGGTACGTTCTATCTCGACCTCACGGGCATGGTTTCAACTGCCGAAAACTACTCCAAGATCGAAAACTTTGTTGATTTTGCAAAGAAAGTAATTGAGAAATTCAACAAGAAAGACGACAAAGAAAACGGCGCGCAAACGGCAAGCGACGAAGCGGAAACTCGTTCGAGCCAACGCGACGCGGTTTTGTTGCTCGCATACAGCGACGCTCAATTCCAAATTCAAATCACAAAAGCGTTGATCGCTTTCGTGCTTAAAATGTTTATGCCCGATCTCGGCTCCCTCGAAGAAGTGTTTGACGTGTTCAACATCTCGTTGGGCGTTGATATCGGTCAACCCGTTTACAAGAGCGTGAAAGAATTAGCAGCGACCGATCCGGATCTGTATGCGAAATTCCAAAACGAGTATAAGGGCGACAGATATCGCAAGTACGAAACCGAAGATTTAAGCCAAAAAGCGGACACCGACACTTACTACGTCGCAGGCAACGCATACTATCTTGCAAGCACGACAAAAGTTTACGAAGTGACGGTTGATGGCGAGAATGTCACCCCCGTCGACGGCGAGAGGTTGAGATTTGCGGACGGCAACTTGGAAGCGGGCAAGACCTACGCAGTGCTCGAAAACGGCGTGTACGTAGTGATTGCAAACAAAGTTCAAGGCAAGTACGTCCATCCAAACGCAAACTACTATGCGAAAGTGGAAGGAAATACCGACCCCGTAAGTTTGCGCAGTTACAGAATGTACAGAAGAACGGACGGCGTTGAAAGCGTCACCGATACGTACATCGAAGGCGACACCTATATCCGCTACAACGGCGAAGAAAGACAAATCGAAGAATTGAGATCTCGTTTGTTCGGCTACGTCAAGGACGAAAACGGCGATTATTACAGAACGATCGACCTCTACAACAAAATAAGCGATTACTACATCGGACTCGACGCTGCAATCGGTTGCGTGAATATGGGTCTCAAACTCGGCGGAATCGAATTAGGTTTCGGCGCAGGCGAGGAATTGCTCCCGGCATACATCCGCGACGGCAAAGCGCACTCCTGTTTCGACAACGGCAAGGAAATCGAGTACACCGACGAAACCAAGAATTCGTACACCTTCGAAGATATCCCGACAAATATGTTCTACGACACCATCATCACGGTGGGCTTCTCGGTTGAACTCGAACTCGGTGTTACGGAAGGCAAACTCGACTTCGGTAAGATTTTGAGCAGTATAATCGGCGACCTCACGGGCGTCGTGGTCGAAATGCCCTCAACCGCGAAGGGTTATTCTTCCGCACACTTCAGACTCGACGTGTCGCTTATGGTTGACATCTACGACCTCACCAAGTCCGAACTCAAAATCGAACTCATCAACATGACCGAAACGGGTTACGAGAGTTTGTGGCTTGGCGCATACTACGTCAACAACACGATTTACGTCAACCTCAAAGACGCGTTCAACATTCAAAAGTTCGCAATCGGCGGTCTTAACATCGCGGAAATTCTCAAAGACTACATCATCGACTTCGATTCGGATGACGAATACTTTGTTGCGGGCGGCTCGCAAACGGCTTCCACGAGCGAAGCGTTTGTGGCAAGCGGCGCACAATCGAGCGCAGTCGACCTCAGCGACAAAGAACTCGCTCTTTCGATACTCATCAACAGAGATTTGCTCACTTTGAAACTCGGCGACAAACTCTTTGACACCATCCTCGAATACATCCCCGAAGATTTGCTCGGATTCGACATCAAAGACTTGTTCTATCAAGAAGTCAACGGCGGCTTGCAAGTCGAAATCAACACGTCCGACAGCATCAACCTTTCCGTTGACGTCGCGCTCGGTCTCGACGGCGACAGATACAACGCAGATTCCGAGTATGTTAAATTAACGGACGAAACAGCCAAAGCAGAACAAAACGAAAGCCTTGCAAACAAGGTCAACGGTTCTGCAAATTACTATGTCTTTAAGCAAAGCGACACAGGTCACTATGTCAAGAGCGGCAACTCTGTTCGCGCAATCACGTCCAAAGAAGAAAACGACGTTAAAGCAGGCGACCGCTATGCCAAGTACAAAGTCCAAACGGACGAAGGCGTAAATGTTCCGTATCTTGTCGAGGTGCTCGACAACGGAAAGGGCGACGGCAGCGAAGTGCTCTCCAAGACTCATCTTCCGATGCTCGCAGTCGGCGAAGAATCGATTGTCATTTACAAGCACGTTGCGGGCGCGGTTGCAAACAAGTCCTACGTCGGCGACGGCGGCAAGTATGATATGACGCTCGAACTCGGACTTGCAATCAAGAATCTCGACGTTGCGTTCACCAACTCTCGCACATACGTCCTCAGCGGCGACGAACTTGCAGAGTACACCAATATGGACGACGTAGACCGCTTTACGCTCAGCGAAACCATCGACATTACGACGCAATTCAAGAGCGGCACGGGCAATGACATCGATTTGAGCGCGGTGCTTCAAGCGTTCTTCCCGAGCCTCACCGCAGAGCAACTTCTCGTCATCAAGGCGCAAGCGGACGACGGCGGCGACGTAAATCGTTCCTTGCAACTTGTTTTGGACGTAGATATTCAAGTTGCGGCATTGCTTAACTTTATGCGTACCGAACTTGTCAAATACACCGACGACGACGATCAATTCGACGGTGATATGGACTTGTTCAAGGTTATCGAGTTGCTCAAAAAAGTGTTTGAAAAACTCAAAAAGAACACCGATAGTTTGACAAAACTCATCGCAGACATCGCAAGTTACGTCAACCTCAGCGTAAGACTTCAAACGAAGGGCGGCAACGATTCCGAATATCACGACATGCTCGGCATTTATATGGTGGGCGGCACGTTCGAGTTGCTCTCGGAAGAAGAAAAGACCAACGTCACGAGCGAGCATTACGTAGACCCGAGCGAGAGATTCGACCACTACTTCGAAACGAAGAACGGCAGTTACTATCTCGACGAAACGACGGGCGAATACAACTACATAACTTCGGATGCGTTTGCGGGAACGAGATATTCCTACGATTCGAGTTATTGCTACAAGAACGAAAAGGGCAACTACAAGCGCGTAAACGGCGGCTTGTTCGTTGACCTCAGTTACTTCAACATTCCGTCCTTGCGCGTCGACGCAAACGAAATCAGAAAACTCGTGAGCGGCATCATTGCGCAAAGTTCGACGGAAGCAATGGCGGCGGCGGACGACACCCCCGATGACGGCGAGAAAGAAAAGATTTCGTTCCCGCTTGTCAAAGACGACAAGATACTCGGATATATCAGAACGTTTGCATACGGTTTGCAAATCACGTCGAGATACATCAAGGTGCTTGCAAACGCAGACTATATCAACAGCATTCTCTCTCTCGTAATGGGCGAGAACGCGATCCAATTCGACGACAGTAAGTTCGTCAACAAACCCAATGTCACGCTTTACACGGACAACACGAGATACTCTTACGAGAATGCGCAAGACGTTATCAACGAATTCAAGACCAAAGTAACGGGTCTCGACAAATCGTCGGACGAGTACAAGAAGTACGCAAAAGAACTCGAAAGCACTCTCACCAAGTCCAAGTATTTGTTCGATATCGTTTCGTATACGGGCGAGGGCAATGAGAACAAAGGAATTTACTACAAAGACAGCGACGGCGCATACGTCCAAAAGTCCGAATTGTCCACCGTCGAGCGCAAAGCATACGACGAACAAGTCAAAGTGGGCAAAGCAAGTTACTATGACGTAAAGAAAGTCAACGTTTACATCAAACTTGCAGAAAAAGTATATGTTCTCTATGCAGACGCGACGCAAACGCAACTTAACAAGTGCGAAAAGGTTGCCGAACTTCAAAACAACTATTTGGTCAGAGTTCCGAAACTCTACTACTATGCGTCCGAAAATGCAGAAGAACCCGTAGCGGTCAACTTCCGATACAGTGTCGTCAAACCGCTTCAAGCGCGCAACGAATTCCTCTCGGTCAACCTCTATTTGTGGAATCACAAGTTGTCGGTTGCAATCAACGCACCGTCCGTGGGCGTAACCAAGTTCCAATACATCACAGGACAAGAAGCGATTGACGACAATTACAGGTTGGTAAAAGCGGACGAAGTACTCGAAGAAGGCACGAAACGCTACAACAGGAATGACGACGGAACATACACCGAAGCAGAAAACGGAAAATATGTTGCGCAAGAAAAGCCTAAGTATGCAATCAAGAGCGTTGCGGCAGGCGCACGTTATATCAACACCGACGAAGACATCTACACCAGTGTGGACAAAGAATCCGACGGTTTGAGCAACTGGGAATTCGATTACTACACCGGCGGCAAATTCGATGTGCAAAAGTACTCGGATGCTGAAAACTACGCAGGTCCTCGTTACTACGAGTATAAAGGCGAACTCATAGCAATCACCAAAGACTCGTTGTTCGTCAAGAACGGCAATCAATACGTTCAAGCGGCTCTTGACAAGACTGCGGAAACACCGACTACAAGTTGGGCTTTATTCCCCGACTTCATCGCGGAAATCGAGAACAACGGTGCGGAATACTATGTCGAGAACACGGCGAAGACCGCGTATGTGCGCGTACAAAGAACATTTATCTATAAGAAGTACACATACAATACCGAAAAGAAAGTCCTTCTTCCCGCAACCGATGATTGCGCTCCCAAAGACTACTTCATCAAGGTTCAACAGAACAGTTCGGTTGAAAAACCCGACTTCTCGAAGCCCGAATATGCGAAATACGCATACAAGGAGTATGTCGACAGCGATAACCTCTACTACATCTCTCTTGCATTGAGAGGCAGTCTGTTCATTCAAGCGGGCAAGATTTACTTCGACTATGCAACGTACAAGGGAGTGTACAACTCTGTCGTCAACAAGATAACCGATGAAAATTTGTATCAAGAAGTTCCGAACAGCGTTCTTGAGAAGATTGCATACAAGAAATTCCAAGGCGACTACGTCAGAGTTACCGATACAACGGAAATCGCACAACTCAAAAACAAAGGTTTGTATGTTTTGGTCAACGGTGAACTCGACGAGAAGTACAGCGGCGCGAACGAAGTGCTCGGCGACGTTTTGGGCAACTTGCTCGGCGCAATGACCGGCAAATTCCAAATCGCGGAAGATATGACGTTCAACATCTACTTCTCGCTCAGATTGAATCTCGGCTTCAAACTCTACATTCTTCCGTCGTTCAGCATCGACATTCGCGACCTTGACGTTGCAATCGACGTTTGGGGCGAACAAAACGACTTGCTCGACGACGGCACGGGCAAAAACTACGTCACGAGCAAAGACAGAGACGAAAACAACTACAAAGTCAAGTTGCTCGACGGCACGAAGCCTCATATTCTCGGAATCTACTACGACAACGACAAAGACACCGGCAAAGCGGGTCTTTACATCGACGCGGAAGCACTGCTCGGCAAAGAAGCAAAACTCTTTGTGGATATGAGCGAGTACTCTCTCGAAGAAGTGATTACGGGGCTTGTGGCAGGCATCGGCAAAGGCTCTTCCGCACAAGACGCGTCCGTTGCTTCCGATGATGTGACGAATCTCAATCCCGACAAACAAAGTGCAGATACGACGAGTTTGTTTGTCAACATATTCACCAACGCGCTCGCACTCAACGTGACGTCGGGCTTTGCAAAAGTTCTTATCAAAGAACTTATGCCCGACAACGCAAGCATTGCGGATATGTTGCCCAACCTCAAAGTTTATCTCAAACAAAATCTCAGACCGTACGACATTACGATTGGCGCAATTCTCTTCAACGAGAAGGGCGATGTTCCCGTGTTCAATCTCGGGCTTAACATTCAAGGTTTGAACGGCGTAGACGGCGAGTCCTCGTCCATCGAGTTTGGCAGAAAAGAAGACATTTTGAAAACGCAACAAGGCTCCAACGCCATCTTCTACTATGCGAACTTCTACCGCGACAACGGCAACACCGATTACAGCAACTACTACGGCAAGAACTACAACGCAAAAGACTACGTCAAACTCAAACGCGACGAAGCGACAGGTTACGATTATATCGAGAACGCAGACGGCTCGAAGGGCGCTCTCTACACGGGCACAGACGCGGACGGCAAAACGTTTGCAGGCCCCGAAGACAGATATATGAAGGCTGCGCCCGTTATGAGCGAAGTGCTCGCTTCAAGACAGATGGCGTTCAAGGGCGACCTCTACACCGACGTCGACGGCGTGTATATGCTCGTTTACAAACGCCTCAACGACATCGCAGGCAACAACAACCTCGACGAAGACACGTACAGAGAGTACAGAAACCTTGTCAACACCAACCAATTTGCGACCTACACGGGCACGCTCTACGTTGTCGACAGCAACGGCAACTTCGTCAAGACGGACAAAGACACGCTCAAGGGCTTCACGGGCGAGGGCAATTTGCAATACGCTCTTGCAAGCAACTACACGAGCGCAACCGTAAGCGAAAAGAGCAAAGCGGTTGTCTACAACGGACAAACCTATTATCCGATTGACACCAACGGCAACGGATACACCGATATGAGTGAAGCGGACACGTTCGCAAGGAACTATCCGAGTGCTAAGGTTTACAAGCAAGTCACCGATTTCACCAACTACACCAAAGCGTTGGCACTCAATCTCGGCGATTTGCTCGGCGGCGGCACATTTGATGTTGCAAGCGTGCTTGCGGGACTCGAAAGCGTCGAACTCGGAATGAGTCTTGACATCAAGGCGACTCTCGACGATGTCATCAACTGGACATATCAATTCACGAGATTTATCGACGATCCGCAAATCAGTCAATATCTCTACTTTATAGCAACATCGCTTCAAGCCAACAAGGAATTCCAAAGCCTTATCGGTTTGAGCGTCGATCTCAAAGCGTATCTCAAACTCGCAAATCTCGTCAAGATGATTGCGGGCGACAAGAGCGTTGGCATTTTGCAAGCCCTCGAAGGCGCGAAGATTTATCTCGAATTGACCTACGAAACCAACTTCCACGGCAACCAGAAGCCGCAAGCGTTCTTGTGGGTGGAAATCAGAGGCGGCAAACTTTATCTCAATCTCGATATGAGCGAGATCGGCGACATCGTCGGTTGGGGCGACTTCTTCTCATACGGCGTTGTCGACGGACTCGATCTTTCGAGCATACTCGGCAGCAGTTCGACAACGGCAAGCGCACAAGCCTTTACGGCGGCCGATGACGAGGAAGCCAACACAGGTTTGATTCCGGCAAATATATGGAGCGTTCTCAATGTTGTTCTCGGCAGATTGCTCATCGCAAACGACTTCATCACGGTCGGACTCAACGAAACTCTTATCGCGGACCTCATCGGTATGCTCGCGGACAGCGACAGCGCAGTGCTTCAAGGCATAAGCGAGTTCTTGCCCAAACTTCACACGACCGATACGAAGGACACCAGCGGTATCACCATCAACTTCTACGGCAACTCGCCCAGCATCGACATCAACCTCGGCTTCAAGGTTGGCACGCTCTATTACGAAACCGTAAACAACTTCAACGCGATGTACGGCAACGACGGCAAGTACTTCAAGGGAAGCAACTGGTCGGGCACAACGTTCAAGCAAGAAACGAGCGGCGAGTACACTGTAGGCAATGGCGCGGATAACGACAACACATACGTTCTCGTATCCACCGACGATTACGCACTCGTTACGTACGCATATCCTGCTTGGGACGGCGACACTTACGACTACGACGCGACAGCGAACAAGTTCACGAAGCACACCGAAAGCGGCACGAAGGGCGCATACCTCAAACAAGGCGACTTCGCAATCGCAATTTCGCTCGGCAAACTTTATGCGAAAGTGAACAAAGACTTCTCTGTCGACAAAGACGAGAAATTTGCCGATAGAAATGACGACAAGACAATCAAGTACGTTTATGTCGAATCCGCAAACGGCGAATACGTCAAGAATGCGGACGGAACGTATCGTCTTGCAACGGCTGCCGACATCGAAGAAGCGCATTACGCAAAACAAGCGTCATACGGCAACTATGTGAAGTTGCAAAACGCAACGGCGCATCTTGAAATGTCGATTGAGATTTCCTTGTACGGAAGCGGCAAAGCGGCGGGCAAAGCCAACGAAATCGATTTGAGCGAAATTCTCGATATGATAATGGGGCTCATCAATCCCGGCAGCGCAATCAGCGGTTCTCAACTCAAACTCAACATCGTCAACGAATTCGGCAACGACCAAGGCGCGTTCCTCACGCTCGACCTCGTTGCGAATATCGACGTTGAAACGTACAAAGTCGAACTCGGCCTCGAACTCAACAAGAAGACGGCAAGTATGACGACCGCAAAGACGTTGCTCGGCGTTTACCTCATCGAAAACGCAGTATATGTCGACCTCAGCGGTATACTCGGCGAAACGGCAAAGATTGCCGTGACCGATCTCAACCTTGACGGTTTGCTCGAAGGCGTACTCGGCAAGTTCTTGGGTCAAGAAGAATCCACCGACGCGTCGGGTGCAAGCGTTGCAAGCAAAGAAGACATCGGCACGATCGAAAAGAACAAAGATCATTTGAGAGAGTATGCATACTTCATGATCAACGTTACGCCGCAAAAACTCTTGTTGCAACTCAACGCAGACCTCGTCAACGCAATCTACAAGAAGATTATGGCGATTCGCGGACTCGAACAAAAAGATTTGATTCCCGACATCGGCGATTTGCTTGTCAGAGTGGACGCTTCCGAGTCAGGTGCAAAGAAGTACGTCAAGATGACGGATGAAGAAAAGGCAAAACACAACGGCAAAACGTACAAGAAAGTCGGCGTAAGATACGTCGAAGTGACCGACGGAACGAAAGGCGATTATAAGCAAGACGGCAACAAGACTACAATCAGTCTCAATTTGAGATTCAGCGACGGCTTGTACTTCTGCCTCGACATTCCTGCGGGAAGCATAACAAAAGACATAAGTCAAAGCGTTGCGAGCGTCTTTGGACTTTCGGTTGCCGAAAAGGATTTCTATAAATCTATTTCCGACAAAGAGTTGAGTTCGTATGACGGAACAAGATATGCCAAAAAATCGGACGGAACGTACGAAACGGCTTCCGACTACGTTGACGGAGTGACATATTATGCTCCTATGGTTAAGCGTATCGACGACAAGGAATTGTCAACGTATAGCGGCGACAAATTCGTCAAGAACGCAAACGGCAACAACGTGCTCAGTTCGCTTGCGATAAGCGAGGCAACGTACTATGCGCAATCGACGACGTACACGAAACTCGTGTTGAAGGACGGCAAACTCTATGACGGCGCAACCGAATTCCAAGGCGCGGTGTATGTCAAGCGTTACGGCGCATATGAACTTTCTGCGGGCGCAAATTATGTTGCGACAACGAACTATTATAAACAAGACGTGACATACGTCGCACTTACCGCAAGAGACGGTATGCTCTACAACGGAACGGAATTGTTCAAGGGCGACAAAGTGTACGTCGCAAAGACCGAAACCGCCGAAAACGGAGAAACGACGACGAGTTACGAACTCTCGACGAGATACACTTTCTATCCGTATTATGCTCTCAAAAAAGAGCAGGTGCCGAGAGACTATATCGAAATTCTCTCTCTCGACCTCGAATCGCTTGTGAACGGTACGGGTACGTTTGACATTTCGTCGCTCAATCTGCCCACAATCGGGCTCAAAGCGTCGCTCAACTTCACAATGACGTCGAAGAACCTCAAACCCGGACAAACCGGCTATGACGAATCTCTCGCAGGCTGGACAAAGAATCTTCTTGCAAACTTGCTCAGCGGTCAGGCTATCTTCGGACAGTTCGGCACGCTCACTTGGCAAGACGAGAATACCCTTACCGACGGCGGAAAGGTCTATGACGGCAAAGTGTACGTCAAGAATGCAAAAGACGAATACGTTCTCTACACAGAAAAGACGTATGCGAAAGGCACAAAATACTTCAAGTATACTCTTGCGCCCATCAACATCACGATGGCAAACGAGATCAATCTCACCATCGATATCGCGGCGAACATTAATCTCGCGCCGATTCTCGCATACGGCATCGGCGGCATTTTGTACAGCGATATTGCGGTGGATATTATGCTCGGCAAACCCGTCGGCACAAAACTTCTCAGTCTCTACTATCTCGGCTCTTCCAGACTTATGAAGAAAGACGGCGTAAACTGGGAACTCGGCATGGCAACAAGCGGCGCATATACGTCCAACGAAATCTATTCCGACGCCCTCTACGTTGACGCAAGCGGTTTGGGTCTTGGAAAGATCAAGTTCCAAGGCATTGCAGGCTTGCTCGGCGTAACTCCGAGTTACGGAGCCAAGACCGCGTCGGGCGCAAGCGTAAGCGCAGACGCAACGACGTCAGACGCGAACACCGTAGGTGCAAACGCGGCGGCAAGCAATGCGCTTTATTTGCAAATCGACATCCAAAACGGACGTCTCGGCGTGTCGTTTAACAATGCGTTCATCACAACGCTTATCGGAATGCTCGGACTCGACCTCGGCGACATCGAACTTCCGCCCATCAAGTCGGTCAAACTTGACGTGAACCTCGGTGCAAAGGGTCTCGATTCAATCAACCTCAATGCCTTGCTTGACAGCGTCGGCACAAGTGCGAACGTCAAGATCGACAACGTCGAACTCGGCTTCGGCGAGAGCATGGTTGAATCCGCAAACCTCATCGAACAAGTGAAGACGGGCTACACCGGTTTGACCTTCTCGAAGACGTCGGGCATTATGAACCTCATCCAAAACGCCATTGACAGTTTGAAACCCGGTCTTTCCATCAACATCCAGAACAAAGTATGGCAGTTGACTCAAGCAAGAAAGGTCGCGACGTTGTATCAGGATTCCAGCATCACGCTCACAGGAAAGAAAATTCTTACATCAACCAAAATAGACGGTAGTAGTTCTTCACCCGAAAAATACAATATTCATCTTGACTTAGCGAGCAACCGAACATCTATCGGACTCAAAGCGATTTTGGGAGGGAACAATATCTTTATCACCGACCTCTCGCTTCCGAGTGGTTTGGTAGGTAATATCGCCGGACTTGTTTCCGCACTCAAATGTCTCGATTTGGGCAGCATGATGGGCAAATCTCCGCTTCTTGCGCTTGTGAACGGCACGGACGGTGATGACGCAACCTACGAATATCCGTCCGCAAAGACGGCAGCCGAAACTTCAACGACTGCGGCAAGCGGGTGGAACAAAGACAAAACATCATACACCTATCCGCTCAATCTTGAGAATCTCATCAAGAGCGTTGAAGTCAACCTGTTCAACGACAACGGATACTGGCCATATTTCGACAAAGCAACGGCGGTGTCCAACGGCGCAGGCAAGATTTCCGTCAAGGTCAAGCTCAACAAAGATTCGTACAACGAACTCATAATTATGGTCACGTCCATACTTATGGGCTTGATGAAAGACAAAATCAACAGTGACAACGGCGAGCCGTACTTCGGCGACGTACAAAAGGCGCGCGACGGCAAGACGAGCATAACCGGTAAAGGTCTGTCCTCTTATTTGATTGACGGTATCGGCGACACCAACGAAATCACCAAGTTCTACGACGGACTTGACGCGTTGGTCAAGAGAGGCGCGACTACGCAAGAGAAAGTCAACTATGTCGAGCCGTTTGCAAGGTCATTGCCCGTAACGTTGACGAAGTGGGCGTTGTTGTTCGCACTCGACGCGGCAAACATATCGCTCGGTTACGGTACAATCCAAAATTTGGCGAGCGAGGTCATCGAGGGATTGAACTTCCTCATCGGCGGAATTCTTCCCATTCCGTTTGCAAGCGGTGAAATCGATCCTTCCGTCAATATCTACGTCGACCTCAATCCGACGGCAAGCGAATACGGCTGCACCGGCGATCAAGTCGTAAAACCCGGTATTCAAGCCATTGAAATTATGGTCAATGCCGAGAAGAACGGCACCGGAACGGCAATGAAGTACAACAAAGCGCAAACCACCACCAAGAGCGAAATGAATCGTATGGCAAACGAAGGTGGCGCGGTTGCGGCAGGCTCGGCAGACAGCACGACAAACGAATTAAGCAACGCTTGGGACTTCTTTATGCTTCGCATAACGCCGTACAGCATAGTCGATACGTCAGCGCAGAAGTTCAACACCGGTATGCTGTACTTCGACGATGCGGAAAGCGCAGAAAAGGTGACAAACGAAGTCGCCGCACCCACCGAAATCGTAATCGACGATCCGGCAACAAGATCGGGCAATGCAGTGAAGTCGGACGGTTCGTCGGTGCCTGTCACGCTTCGCGACAGCGCGTTCCTCGACGCAACGGTATTCCCGCAATACGCAAACGTCAAATTCCCTGTCTATCTCAGCGGCAAGCAAATGCAGTCCTATGATTCTTCGGGCGATTACAAAGACGCAGTAGGCACACAAATCGTTTGGGATGCGGCAACCGTCGATTTGACCGCTGCAACTTCCGAAGACACAAACGGCAGACGTCTTGCAGGTTATGTGTACGGCTACGCGCTCAACGTCGTGCTTTACGCAATCCCCGTCTACGTCACCAACGATAAGGAAGCGCAAACGCAATCCATCAAGGGATACTACAACATAAACGGCAAGTATACCGAAAAGGCACTGGGAATCGACATCGACACCAACAGTTCCAAGTATATGGCGGAACTTCCCGATCTCGTGAGAATCCCGTTCAGAACGGGCGGCAAGTACACGTTCGCAACCTATCTCAAGGATTCTGCAGGCAATATGGCATATGCGGTCATCAATCCGATAAGCGGCGCACCGTCCGAAAACGGCTATCAAATCCTCGTCCAACCCACTCAAGAGGAAATCGATAAAGGCGCGACGGCAAATCTCAACAAAGACGGCAACAAGTGTTTGTTGATGCCCGCATATATCGCAGGTCTTAAGACTGTCAAGGATAAAGACGGAAACGATGTTTATCAAACGGTCAAGATCAAGAACGAAGACGGCACGGAAGTCGAATACTACGTGCTTGACCGCAACAAATTGCCGAAGGGCAAACAATTCCCCGCAGGCACGATCGACTGGAATACGGACGACTTCAAGTACGATTGGCAAGGTTCGACAGAGTGGACGACGGGTGCGGGCAGCAACGTAGTCAAAGTCGGATTCACCTATCAATGGGGTCTCGGCAAAGCGGTTACGGACACGATTTCGTTGACTGCGAAGAACTACAAGATTTCAAGACTCACGTCAATGTCCAACAACGAGAGCGGCACGGTAACGCAAAACTTCAAGAGCGAGCGCGACAGTAATGGCAACTACACGACGATTCTCGAACTCAAAGCGATGGATATCGACGCAAGTATGCAAAACCTCGTGACCTACCTCGGCGGATTCCGCTTAGTCAACGGCAAGTTCATCAACGAAAGTTCGATGACGGGCTTCGACGTCGAGTGGGATACGACGGAACTCGCAAAAGCGCTTAACGCAATCACCACCAAAGATTCGAGCGGCAACGACGTCGTAAACTATTACAAGGGTCTTGACGTAACGGTAAAAGCAAAGGTCGGCGGCAAGAGATTCAGCATCTTCACGTCGGTCACGAAGAATCTCGTTTCGACGGACAAGAGCGGCTTTGTGGGCAAGAGCGAGAGTTTCGCAGGCAAGTTCGCGCAAGAAGTCAATGTCAGAATCGTAGTCAAACCGTATGTGTTCGCTTCTATGGCAAACGCGCTCGTATTCGATCAGTATCGTTATGAAACGATAACCGCAGCCTCGTTCGGCAACTCATTCCGAATCAACGTCAAAGACGCAAGCGGAAACACGCGAGTCGAAAACTTGACGGTCGGCAACGGACTCAGCGTCGAAGCGCCGTTCATCAAAGCGGGCGAAACCTATCTCAACGCATACAATAATGCGGTGCACAAACTCACGTCCGACGAAATCACATACGAGGGATACAGCAATCAAAGAGCATATCCGCTCTATGCGAAACTCGTCATCGGCACTGAATACAGCGGCAAGCAAGAGGTTTACGTTCCCATCGAAGTGAACGCGGTCAAACCCTCTGCGGTGACGATAAGCGTCGAACACGGCAACACTCTCAATCCGAAGTGGTACGAGAGATACGACGAGTTCAACGTTTCCGTCGGCAAGAACACGTACACGATGTTCCCCGACTGGACGACGGTGCAGTATTACACCAACGCCGCTTGCACGAAACTCAAATCGCAACAAAACATCTTTGACGGCGGTACGATTTACGCGCAAGTAGAAGCGTACGCAACTGCGGACGGCACGAAAGACGGCACGAAACTCGCTCTTGTCAACACAGGCAAGAAGGACGAGAGTGGCAAGCCTGTCTATTCGGCGCAAAAGATAACGCTCAGACTCAACGTCGAGCAACAAACCATACAATCCGTAAACTTCTTCTACGACGAAACGATTGGCGACGTCGCGGCATATTTGAGAAAATATGCAAGCGACGAAGCGAAACTCGCCGAACTCGAAGCAAAACTTGCGGACATCGACAACTACACCGGTAGCGTATATCAACAAACGCACGAAAAGGACGGCACTTGGTACGGCATTGACCCGATCAACTTTGCAACCAACCCGAGCGATTACTTCAAGACGAGTGATTGGGGCGACGCAAAGGGTGGCACGCCTGTCAAGGTCAACTTGGTCAACGGAGAATCCTACATTGCATTCGTCAGAGCGTTTGACACTGTCGTTTCGGGCAAAGACGTCAAAGGCACGGGCAATACGCAAACCTGCTATATGACGATAGGCAACAACAAAGTTTCCTTCTACGTCAACATTCCGAGTTATGAATTTGTCGGCGGCGCAATGAGCGACGCGGAAAGCAAACTCACGTATGTAGACGGCAAAGTCGCAGGCACGAAAGACGATGCGAAAGACGATACGTTGAAACTCGCATACAACGTGTTCGACAAATGGAAGTTGCCGAGCACGGCGACCGTACAAACCGCACAAGGCGTCGGCGACACAACCGTTGACGTCAAGTGGGTTGATTACGCCGCGCCGAACAAGGACGAAGTGAAGTCCGACGCAGACGGCAAGTTGTACGTCGAGCGTAAGTACTTCTTCTTCGACGGACTCACGATGCGTTATCCGAGTGCGGACGCGTTCACGGCAAAGATTTATCTTGAAAACTTCAACACGGAAGTGAAAGAAATCGTTCCCGACGGAATGAGCCTCAAATACGACGTATTCGACAAGTTCGAGTTCGCTCGCACCGCAACCGTCTATATGAATGACGGAACGAAGCACGAAAACGTGCCTATCCGCTGGGAAAGCACGTCAATGCCGACTGCGGATGAAATCGAACAAGGCAGTTTCACTCGCAAGATTCGCATTCTCGGCGCATACGTCGAGGGTCAGGACATCTACAGCGACTACGTCGTGACCGTCAACAATGACTTCAAGATTGACACGCTCTTGAACGAATTCAAGACGGAAATCACCGGCGACTACAAGGCAGGCAACTTTGCAATCGACGTTGCAAAAGACAACTTCTATCAAGGCTTGCCCAAGAGCGCAAACGTCAAGGTCGGCACAAAGACGATCCCCGTCACGCTTGCGTGGAGCGACAACTACACCGCAGAGAGCGGCTTCAACGGCAATATGACTCTCACGATAACTTCCAAGGACGGCGACAACGTCGTGCTCGAAAGTGACGTGAACGTCGCCGTAAAAGTCGAATCCGCAGGTATCACGGGTCTTGCGAAGGGACAAAAGTACGATCTCGACCCGTATGCGATGAGCAGCACGCTCTTTGAATCGGGCAGTTTGCAAGAAGTCAAAGTCAGCGGCAGCGACAACACGCAATACGTTGCGGTCGAATACGACTTCGACAATCAAGCGTTCTATGACAACGTTGCTTCCCGCTTCGGCAAGAAGTACAAAGTGGCGGTGACGTACAAGTACAACGCAGGCAAGAACGACAACGTCGAAACGGGCGAAATCGAAGTGTACGTCGTGGGCAGAAGCATTATGTTTATGTCCGACTACGCCGACCGCTCGATTGTGGTGGATACGTTCCTTAACAAAGACGCTTCCTATCTTGCCAACAAGATGAGAATCACGACGACGGGCGGCGACGTGTTCGACGCGTACTTCGACTGGTCCGACGTTGACAAACTCATCAAGAGCGGAAAGAGCAACACGGCATATATGGCAACCGCGATCGTGGGCGTCGAGAAAGCAAACGGCGGCTACGTACTTGCCGATATCACCGACGACGACAAGGTCAACCCGACTTACGTCGCAATCGAAGACTACGTCGAGTACAAGCAAAAGACCAACCCGAACTTCGCTCTTACGAACGAAAAGAGATATATGCTCGCAAAACAACGCGTCAACATACCTGTTACGGTGCTTGACCGTACGATTGCGGACGCAGAACTCTTGCTCGGCAACACCGACCTCGAATATTTGTATTCCGATTCGAGCAAGTATTCCACCATCACCGACACGCTCGTCGGCAAGACGAACGGCGCGTATGACGGCAGATACATCGACATCGTGTACAACAAAGCGACCGGTATGCCCGAACAATACGTTTACAACAATCACTTTGCATACGTCGGCGCAAGCAAACTGCCCGACACGATGCAACTCACGTTTGTAAACGGCGACGTCGGCAAATACTACATCACTTACGAAAACGCACCTACGGCAAGTGACCTTGCAGGTCTCACGACAACTCTCGACAGAAAGATGACCGTTCACGTATATGATATGGAAACCAAAAAGATCGAGGTTATGGACGCGTTTGAAATGTCGATCAAGATTCGCGTGTCCAAGGTTACGCTCACAAACAGCGACCTTGCGTACAACGATATGTCGGTCGGCTCGTACAAGTACAACAAAGACGTATATGCAGACAGAGCGAACACCGTCTACGACACGAGCAAGTATGCTTCAACCGCAACGTTCTACGTCGGCGCACAGTTTATGCTTGCGCAAACGTGGTGGACTGACGGCAGATCCGCAAACGGCAGCAAGTACGACTACAACAGCACGTACACCAAACGTCACGGATTCACCGACACCGACGGCGAAGTATATCCCGGCATTTACAGTGTGTACTCGGTCGGCAGCAAGTTCAAAGCGGAAGGTGAGGAAGGCAACTACGAAGGCGTCAAGTTCTATATCTACAACGCTGACACCAAGAATTATGCTTTGTATAACGGCACCGTAAAATACGATTCCGCAAACACGACCTACAAGAGCGAGAGCGGTCAAGACCTCTACATCCTCGTTTACGTGACGACGCAAACCCTCAACGCAAGTTGGAATGCTGACGGCGTAAACTACACGTACAGAGGCGGCAACGTTGCAGTCGAGGCAACTCTCACAAGCCGCGTTAAAGGCAACGGCGCAACGGCAAAGGTAGACGTCACGGTACACGTCAACAACAGCAGAGTAAACGGCGAAGCAACGCTTGTAAGCGGCGACACTTGCAGCTTGTTGTCAGGCGGCAAATTCGTAATCGACCCGTACGAAAACGGCAACGTCTTTGCAAGAAAGACGGGTTACAGCGGCGACCGTTACGAGAAATCCTCCGCTGCAACTTCCGGTTACGTCAAGAACAACCTCGACGGCACGTACAAACTCGTTGACGGACAATACGTCGAATTGACTGAGGAAGAACTCAACAGAGATTACGCAAACTTCCCGACAAGGCTCACCGTCACGCTTGCAAACGGCACTAATGTCGATGTGCCCGTAACGTGGGACTTCAGCGGCGTTAACGTGACGTATGCGGGCGGCGAATACTACGCATATGCAATCGTCAACTACGACGGCGCGTACAACTACAAGGCAACGGATTCGTCATCTGCAAACGAAGTCGGCACGCAACGTATCAGATTCAACGTCAAAGTGCTTGACAGAAGAATACGCGCGGGCAAAGACGGTATCGCAAACGAAACCGAACTCAAGAAACTCGCAGGTTACGCATACGGCGTTTCGAGCGGCGTTGCGGCTTTCGTCAATCCGTACGAGTATATCAAGCCCACAATGCCCACCGAACTCTCTCTCAACGAGCGTCAAGCGGACGGCAATTACAAGGCAATGACGTACTCGACGAGAAGCAACGAGAGGAAACTCGTATGGTCGTTCGACGAGTTCAGACCTTCCTACAACGGCGGCGTGATTTACGTCACTGCAAAACTGATCGGCATCGACGGAAACGTCCAAACCTACAAGATTCCGTTTCTCGTCCAGAAGATGGAAGCAACGGCAATCAAAGAGGCTCAAACCACGGTTGGCTCGAACGGCGTGACCAAACTTGCGCCGAAGTCGGGCGGTTACAGTTCAACTATCAATTCGGGCGTTGCCACCGAGTCGTTCAGCATCGATCCCAACGATCCGAACAGATTGTCCATGCCGTTCATGTACATCGCGACGTTCAAGGTTTCTACGCCCAATTACGATGCGGCAAACGACAAAGTCACAGGATTCACCGTTGTTACGGAACCGAAGGACCTCGATTTCTTCTACGCAATCGTTTCTATGCCTGCGGACGAGCAATACACCGTCACGTCAAGCGGAATCACGACGAGCGCAAGCGGCAACACCGCAACGATTCAACTCGGCGACCAAGAGCGTATCTCGGTGAAGGTCGTTCAAACCAACGCGAACCTTGCCCCGACGATAGAGAGCGCAAGCGGATTGCACAGCGGCACGACGCTTCAAACGACGACGACCGTAAACGGCAGCAGAGTCAACGTAGTTTGGTTCGGCACGGCGGAAGTTTATTCCGCGTCCGACAACTCGTTGGTTGCAAGTTACGCGGTTATGTTCTCGTCGGCAGGCACGAGCCTCACGCTTCCCACGTCCGCAGACCGCAAGATAGTCTACAAACTCTATGCGGCGGTAGGTACGGTTGTGGACAGCAACGGCACGGTCGTTACCACCGAAAAGGCAACGCAAGACTTTGCAAACTCGCACAGCGCAGTTGAAGTCGGACAAACCATACCTGTTGCCCAAGCAATCAGCAACCTTGAAAAGATAGAGTGGAATCCGAGAGGATAACGCCTTATCGAAACCGCATTAATGCAAAACGATACGCAAAAGCCTCGCATTCAGCGAGGCTTTTCGTTTCTTGCAAAGGGTTTTTTGAAAAATTCGAATGCGGCATATAGGCATAATAATAAGGCGTATCGTCATAATCGAGCGGTAATAAAATAAACGAAAAACGAGCAGAAAATCAACAAAATATGCCGATTTTTTGTCAAGTTCGGTTTGCGTTTTGCAAACATAGCGGCGCAAGTACAAATTTTTATTGAAAATATCGCCGCTTGTGATATAATACATATAATAAAAGCAACGGAGGCACTTATGGGACTCATCAAAAGACAACTTCTCAAAGTTATAAGTTGGGAAGACAGTTCTCAAAATACATTAGTTCACAAATTCGAATATGACGACAGATATGCGATTATGAAAGGTTCGGAACTCATCGTTCGCCCCTCGCAAGCCGCCATATTCGTGTATCGCGGAAGCGTATGCGACGTTTTCACCGAAGGCAGTTGGAAACTCGACGAAGGTTCGACGCCCGTACTCACCGCGCTCGCAAACTGGAAATACGCGTTTGAAAACCCCAAACAAATCGACGTTTATTACGTCAGTTTGAAAAGATTCACTCAAATGAAGTGGGGCACGCCCAATCCCGTTATGATGCGCGACAAGGACTTCGGAATGATTCGTATCGCAGGTCACGGCGAGTATTCCTTCCACGTTATGAATCCCGAGCTCTTTATGAAAGAGATTTTCGGCGCAACGCATTCCTACAAGACCGAGGACATCGAGGAGCATCTCAAATCTTTGGTGCTTGCACAACTTACGGATATGCTCGGCGAATGCGAGATTCCCGCGCTCGAACTTGCAGCAAACTATCTCGAAATCGGCGACACCGTATGCAAGGAAGTGAAGCCCAGATTCAACGAGCTCGGACTTGACATCGATTCAGTCATAGTGCGCAACTTCAAGTTGCCCGAAGCCGTCGAAAAGGCGATGGACCAACGCACCACTCTCGGCGTCTTCGACGGCAAGATGGGCGAGTACGCCCAATACGAATCCGTGCAAGCAATGCGCGACGCGGCAAAAAATCCCGGAATGGGCGGTATGTTCGGCGCGGCAGGCATCGGTCTCGGAATGGGCGCAAGAGTGGGCAATCAATTCGCGCAAAACCTCGACGAAGCGCAAACTCAAAAAGTCAAATGCGCAAAATGCGGCGCGTCCGTCAAAGCGGGTGCGAAATTCTGCCCCGAGTGTGGCGCAAAGGTCGGCGCAGAAGAAACCGTAAAATGCTCTAAATGCGGCGCAAGCGTTCCGCAAGGCGCAAAATTCTGCTCCGAATGCGGTCAACCGATGAACGTCGTATGCCCCAAGTGCGGTGCAAAAGTTAAGTCGGGTATGAAATTCTGCCCGGAATGCGGCGCAAAAATCGGCTGATAAAGGATAAATAGACTTTCACAATGGCAAACGATTTCGATTACAATGTTTCGGCTGTCGTAAAGTGTCAAAACTGCGGCGCAGATATGGTTTATGACCCCGAAAAAGGCGCGCTTCATTGCTCGTATTGCGATGCAACTCGCACAATCGACAGAAGAGTGTGCTACAAGCGCGATTATCTTTCGGCACTCGACGAGGGCGAGGTCAAATTCGACAATTCGACATACAAATGTCCCAACTGCGGCGCGGACGTCAAACTCGCGCCTTTCGACACTGCAATAAAATGTCCTTATTGCGGCGGTACGAACGTTGTCGAACTCGAAGATATGAAAGGGCTTAAACCCGACAGTATTCTCCCGTTTGCACTTTCTCAAAATCAGGCTTCGGATGCGGGCAAAAAGTGGATAAAAAAGAGGATTTTTGCACCTATTAAACTAAAAAAGAGTTTCACGGTGGATAAATTTAAGGGCGTTTATATTCCGTCCTACGCATTCACTACAAACGCCGATTCCACTTACGACGGACGACTTGGCGAACGCCGCACGAGAACCGTCGGAAGCGGCAAGGATCGACATACCGAAACCTACATTGAATGGTACACGGTAAACGGATCGACAAACAACTTCTTCGAGAACGTGGCGGTTGAGGCAAGCACGCAACTCAATCAAAAAGAGTTGAACAAAATCTTGCCCTACGACACCGACAATCTCGAAGCGTACAACAAGGACTATATCGCAGGCTTTTCGGCAGAGAAATACGACACCTCGCTCAAAGACGGATTTGACGTTGCAAAAGGTCAGATGGACGACACCATTCGCAAGCGCATAATCGACGGCTACGGCGCGGACGTCGTGGATTATCTCAACGTGCACACCTCGTACAAGGGAACTGCGTTCCACTATATGATGTTGCCGCTTTGGGTTTGTGCGTACGTGTACCGCAAAAAAGGATATCGTTTCATCATCAACGGCAGAACGGGTAAGTCCACGGGCAAATCGCCCGTATCGCCTCTCAAAGTCGCAATCGCGGTGCTTTTGGCGGTCGGTATAGTCGCGTTCATCGCGTGGTTAGTGCTGACGGGACAGACCGAAACCTAAGCCGCAGACAAAAGCGTTAAATCGTAAAACGAAAAACGAAAACGTCAAATAGTAGACGATAAGACGAAAAGTGCGACGAAGACCACACCAAAGCGATTGTCGCATAACGGCAATACAACAAAACGAAAGCAGGAACGAAACAAGTCGCAAAACTACTTGAAACTAACGAAAACAATTAAAATTTATATATCTTTACGGAGGTAAAAACAATGGTAACAAAAGATATGCTCATTATCGACGTACTCGCACAAGGCGACCCCGACAAACTTGCCGAAGTGTTGCAAGATAGCGGAATGCACTGCTTGCATTGTATGCTCGCACACGGCGAAACTCTCGAAGAAGCGGCGGCAGTACACGGAATCAATGTGGACGAACTCGTTGAAAAACTCAATGCGGTTATCGAAAAATAACGGTATAAACGCATAGAAAAACGTCAAAAAACATAGAAAAAAACGCCGTTTTTTCGGCGTTTTTTTATGCCGTTTGCTTGGTTTTTTTGTGTTTTACGTTTTAGTTTTCCGTGTTGTTTTTCACATAAAGCGGCAGAGTGCGCACGCAATGAGCGCGCCCAAAAGTGTGCAGAAAAGCGATACGGGGATTGCGTAGCGCAACTTCTTGACCTTGCACGCAGAGAAGTAAACTGCGGATATATAAAATATGGTTTCGCTGCCGCCCGCTATTACCGAAGCGCACCGCGCTATATACGAATCTGCGCCGTATTTTGTTATTATGTCTTCGAGTATCGCAATCGTTCCGTTGCCCGAAAGCGGTACGAGCAAGAGAACTTCGGCAACTTCACTCGGTATGCCGATATACGCAAGAGGCTTTGCAAGCCAACCCGAAACTATGCTCGAAAGTCCGCTTGCTTTGAACATTTCTATGCACACGAATATGGACGCGATATAGGGGAAGATGTCTGTTACGAGGTCGAGTCCGTCCTTTGCGCCGAGCAAAAAACAGTCGTATACTTTCACCTTTTTGACAATGCAAACTACGATGAGAAGTATGAGAAGAGAGGGTAGTATATACATACTTACGCTCATAACTCACCTCTTTGCGATTTTGCACAGAATTTACGAAACGAGGGCTTTATTTTGCGGTTTACGCTAAATAAAGTGCTTGTTGTGCCGTTTGAATCGTTTTTATTCTTTTTTAGCGAAAGCACTTTGCAAAGAATCGTTCCGCACAAAGTGGCTATGCCGCTGGATATTAAAGTGGGCAAAATCACGTCGGACGGACTTTGCGAATTTGCGCTTGCTCTAAGCGCAATCACTGTTGCGGGAATAAGTTGAATGGACGTTGCGTTTATCACGAGCAGCATAATCATATTGTCGGTTGCTCTGTCGCTTCCGTCGCTCATCGCGCTCATAGCCTTTATGCCTGCAGGGGTTGCCACGCCGCCCATTCCGAACATATTTGCGGCAAGGTTGACGCATATTTTGTCGTACACCTCGTCCGATTCGTTTTTGAAAATCTTGCATACCACGGGGCGCAGAATCTTCGACAGTTTTTTGTCGAGGGCGGTTGCTTCCACCATTTTCAGAACGGACAGCCACACGGCGTATATCGCGCAAAGTTTGAAGGAAAGTTCGATTGCGCCGCGCACGCCTTCTATCATCGTGGGAAAGGCGGATTCGGGGGACGTTATGATCATCAGCACCAAAGATATTGCCGTTATCGACACAAATGCAACGTTCATACGATATTGTATTTTTCGCCTCGCGCGCATATGCACTTATGATTTACTTTTATAAATAAAAGATGTATAATGTATAAATCAATCCAAAAGGCGGGCATCATTAGTCTGCCGACGAGGTGAATATGCAAGACAAAAAGAAATTTTATATGACCACGGCAATCGCCTACGCTTCGGGGAAACCTCACATCGGAAACACCTACGAAATCGTGTTTTCCGACCTCGTTGCAAGAGCAAAGCGTATGGAAGGTTTCGACGTGTTTTTTCAAACGGGCACGGACGAGCACGGTGAAAAAATCGAACTCAAAGCGCAAGCGGCGGGAATGACTCCCAAGGAATTTGTGGACCAAAGAGCCGCAGATATCAAGCGCATATGGGATTTGATGGACACCACCTACGACAAATTTATCCGCACCACCGACAAAGAGCACGAGCAGCAGGTGCAAAAGATATTTGAAAAATTTTATAAACAAGGCGACATCTACAAAGGCTCGTACAAGGGCTGGTACTGCACGCCTTGCGAGTCGTTCTGGACGGAAAGCCAACTCGTTGACGGCAAATGCCCCGACTGCGGCGGCAAAGTCGAGATGGCGGAAGAAGAAGCGTATTTCTTCAAGATGAGCAAATACGCCGACCGCCTTTTGAAATACTACGACGAACATCCCGATTTCATCGTTCCCGTATCCCGCAAAAACGAGATGGTAAACAACTTTTTGAAACCCGGACTTCAAGACCTTTGCGTGTCGAGAACCTCGTTCACGTGGGGTATTCCCGTAACTTTCGACAAACGCCACGTCGTTTACGTCTGGCTCGACGCGCTCACCAACTACATCACCGGTATCGGATTCGATGCGGACGGCAATTCGAGCGACTTGTACAAAAAGGAATGGCCGGCAGACGTGCATATCATCGGCAAAGACATCGTGCGCTTCCACTCGATTTACTGGCCCATTTTCCTTATGGCACTCGGCGAGCCGCTTCCCAAACAGATTTTCGGACACCCGTGGTTGTTGCAAGACGGCGGAAAGATGTCGAAGTCCAAGGGCAACGTCATTTACGCAGACGACCTCGTGGACTATTTCGGCGTGGACAGCGTGAGATATTTCCTTCTTTCGCAAATGCCTTTTGACAACGACGGTGTGATAAGTTGGGACTTGGTTATGGAAACAATAAACAGCGAACTCGTCAACGTGTACGGCAACCTCGTACAACGCACGATTGCTATGACAAACAAATATTTCGGCGGAATCGTTTGCGATAAGGGCGTGAGCGAACCCGTTGACGACGAACTTAAATCCGTCGCAAAAGCGGCGCGCGACAAAGTGTTTGCCAACATAGACGCGTATCGTTCGGCGGACGCATTGAGCGAGATATTCACGGTTTTGCGTAGAGCAAACAAGTATATCGACGAAACTATGCCGTGGGTGCTTGCAAAGGATGAAAGCCAAAAAGGCAGGCTTTCAACCGTGCTTTACAACCTCACCGAAACGATTGTGATTTGCGCGAGTTTGCTTGCGCCGTTTATGCCGTCCACCTCTCAAAAAGCAGCCGAGCAATGCGGAACGACTTTGAGAGAGTACGCCGATCTCGACAAATTCGGACTTTTGCAAAGCGGAACGAAAGTTGCGGAAAATCCCGCGCACCTCTTTGCGAGAATCGACGTTGACAAGGTGAAAAAAGACTTGCTCGCAAAGGGTATCGTCAAAGAGGACAAAATAGAAGAAACGCCCGAAAAACCCGAAAAGAAAGAGAACGTAAAAGAGGAAAAGAAAGAAGATAAAAAGGCGGAAAACGTCGTCGATTTGAGCGAAATCACAATCGAGGATTTTGCAAAAATTCAACTGCGCGTCGGAAAAATTCTCACCGCCGAAAAGGTTGAAAAAGCCGACAAACTTCTCAAATTTTCCGTTCGGATAGGCGACGATACTCGCACGATAGTGAGCGGAATCGCAAAATACTATACGCCCGAAGAAATGTTGGGCAAAAACGTCGTTGTGGTGTACAACCTCAAACCTGCAAAACTTCGCGGAATAGAGAGCCAAGGTATGCTTCTTTGCGCTTGCTTTAAGAAAGAAGACGGCAGTGAAGAAGTGGTGCTCGTATCCCCCGAAAAGCCCGTCGAAAGCGGCAGCGTGGTGAGATAAGGCGGCTATGTTGATTGACACTCATTGCCACTTAAACGACGAGAAATTGCTTTGCGACGTCGACAGAATCGTCGATGATTTTGAAAAGGACAATCTCGAAAGCGCGATATGCGTCGGCTACGATATGCCGTCGAGCGAACTTGCGGTTACGCTTGCAAACAAGTATGACAAAGTGTATGCGGCTGTCGGGGTGCATCCTCACGACGTCGATACTCTCGACGACGACGCGTGTCAAAGATTGCTCGAACTCGCAAATGACGGCAAAGTCGTAGGATTCGGCGAAATCGGACTCGATTACTATTATGATTTGAGCGAAAGGGAAGTGCAAAAGAGCGCGTTTGCAAAGCAAATCGAACTTGCAAATCAAGCGAATTTGCCCGTGATTTTGCACGTTCGCGACGCATACGAAGACACGAGAAAAATCCTTTTCGATATGCGCAATTACATTCAAAACGGATTGCTTTTGCATTGCTATTCGGGGTCGAGCGAGTACGTGAAAATCTTTGACAAACTCGACGCGTACTACGCGTTCGGCGGCGCGATAACATTCAAAAACGCAAAGCATAATCTCGAATCGCTGGCGGTCGTTCCCAAAGACAGATTGCTGTTGGAAACCGATTGTCCGTATATGACGCCCGTGCCGTTTAGAGGCAAAGCCAACGAACCGAAGTACGTCGCGCTCGTAGCGCAAAAGGCTGCCGATGTGCTCGGCGTGAGCGTGGAAGAAATCGAGAATATCACCACTAAAAACGCAAAACGACTGTTTACACGCTTGAAATGAGTGTATAAAACCTCGATTTTGTCAAAACTGCAAAATCGAAAACCGTAAAAACAAAATTCAGAGAGTATATAATGAACAACAATTACGTTTATGAATTCGGCGACAGTTTGTATCTCAACATCACCAACCGTTGCCCGAACAACTGCGAATTTTGCATTCGCAACATCAAGGACGGCGTGAGCGGAAACGACCTTTGGCTTCTGAAAGAACCCACTTTCGAGGAACTCGTGGACGACATCTCTATGTACGATTTGTCAAAGTACAAAGAAATCGTTTTTTGCGGATTCGGCGAGCCGATGTGCAATCTGTCTATGATTTCGCAAATCGCGCCCTACCTCAAAAAGAAAGGTTGCAAAATCCGTATCAACACGAACGGACTGGGCAATCTCATCAACAAGCGCGACGACGTTGCAAAACTCATTGCGCCGTACGTTGACAGCGTGTCCGTGTCGCTCAACGCTTCCACGCCCGAAGCGTATCAGGAAATTTGCAGAAGCAAGTACGGCGAGGCGGCGTTTGACGCTATGCTCAAATTCACCAAAGACTGCGTTGACGCCGGCATAGACACGACTATGTCGGTGGTCGATTTTATCGGCGAGGACGAAGTCAAGGCTTGCGGCGAACTCGCAAAGAGCGTCGGCGCGCATTACAAAGTGCGCGAAACGATAAGAGAAGACACCGAGTATTAAGAAAAAACAGCAGACAACTCGTGACCACTGTTTTTTATCTTTTGTACTTCGATTGTTCGTCCGATGTGATTTGACGTTTTATCTTCGGTACGATAGTAGTATGAGTCAAACTTGTCGGCGCATACGCGCTTTTGAAAGGAAATAAATGGAAAATAACGGCATAAAAGACATAATACGCGGCGTAAACTTCCGCTTCAACAAGGCTCTGGGGCAAAACTTCATCACCGACTCGAACCTTCTCGACGCAATCGTTGCGGACGGCGGAATAACGGGCGACGACGTCGTCGTCGAGATAGGCACGGGTGCGGGTACGCTCACTCGCGCCATTGCCAAAGTCGCAAAAAAGGTGTACTCGTTCGAGGTGGACCGAAATTTAGAGCCGGTGCTTGCGCTCTCGCTTCAAGGCGTCGAAAACGCCGAAGTCGTGTTCCGTGACGTCCTCAAAATGAAAGACGCCGACCTTGCCGCAATCGTTGGAAGCAAATTCAAAGTGGTTGCGAATTTGCCTTATTACATCACCACACCGCTTGCTATGCGCTTTATCGAAAGCACGCTCGATGTGGAATCCATAACTATTATGGTGCAGAAAGAAGTCGCGCTTCGCTTCGTTGCAAAGCCGAACACGCCCGACTATTCTGCGATTACGCTTGCAATCGAGATGGCGGGCGACGCGCAGATTACGAGAAACGTGTCGAGAAATATGTTCTATCCCGCGCCGAACGTGGATAGCGCAGTCGTGCGAATAGATATAAATCGTCACAAACTCGACGGCGAAAACAAGGCGCTTCTTCACAAACTCGCGCGCTCGTCTTTCGCTATGAGAAGAAAGACGCTTGCAAACAACCTTTCCGTTGCGTTCTCGCTCGAAAAGAAAGAGGCGACTCAAATCGTCGAAGAAGCGGGTTTCTCGCCGCTCGTAAGAGGGGAGGCGTTATCCCTCGAAGACTACAAAACTTTGTCAAAAGCGCTTGAAAAGCACATAAAATAAAAGACCGTATGATCAAACAAAAATCTCACAACTTAACCGGAATCCTATTTTGTTCGCTGTGTGCTTTTGTGTGGGGCTTCGCATTTATTGCTCAACAAAAAGCGTCGTCCGACGTGCCGACTTTCACGTTTAACGCTTTGAGATTTTCTCTTGCGGTCGGAGTTATAGGCATATTCGTTTTGATAAATATGCTCGTTGACAAAAAGAAAGGCACGAATCGCACGGGGTGGAACAAATCCACTTTTATAGGCGGCGCACTATGCGGTTTGAGTTTGTTTATCGCAAACAATCTGCAACAGTACGGTATCGCGCATACCACCGTCGGCAAAACGGGATTCATAACGGCACTCTATATTGTGATTGTTCCTCTTTTGAATCTTCTTTTGAGAAGACGTATTCCGACGAACGGCATATTCGCAATCGTTTTTGCGGTGCTCGGGTTTTACATTATGTGCATAAACGGCGACAGCGGACTCACCTATGCGGACGCAATGTTGCTGCTTTGCGCGATTATGTTTTCCCTTCAAATTATGTTCATAGACGTGTACGTCGACGAGTGCGACCCGATAAAGCTTACGTTCGTGCAGTTCGTCGTGGCAAGTCTTTTAAGTTTGCCGGCAATGGCAATCGAGGGCTTTCCGCCGGCAAGTGCGGTGGGGCAAAACATAATACCCATTCTCTACGTCGGCATAATGTCGGCAGGCGTGGGATTCACTTTCCAATCCATAGGGCAGAAGTATGCGCCGCCGGAACTTGCAACGCTCATTATGTCTCTTGAATCCGTCATAGCGTTTATCGGCGGCGTTGCGTTTTTGCACGAGAGTTATTCGGCAAAAGAGTTTGCGGGTTGCATAATAGTGTTGCTTTCGGTGTTCCTTGCGCAACTGAGCGTGCCGCACACTATGCTCAAAGCAAACCACAGTAAGTTCTTTATAGACTGACGGAATCGATTTGTACTAAATGATACGAAAACACAAAACACGCACTTTAAGTGCGTGTTTTGCTTGCTAAAACGCTTGTTTTGTGCGTTTGTCGCAAAATTCAATCTTCCGACCTTCGATAATCGAGGATAATCGCAACGCCGTCTTTAACCGTGAATCTGACGTTGTAACAATCGAATATCATACCGTAGATTCTGTCGTCGTCCTGATAGGACGGGCGAGGGTCTTGCGCTATGCAAGATACGATTTCTTGCTTTTTATCCTCTTGTAAATCGTCAAGAATGTCGACGTTTTCCACTTTCAAAAGGTGTGTTATATCCTCTGCGAATCCGCAAATCGCGCTCGGCACGCAATCGGTTTTGAGATAGGGTTTTATGTCGTAAATCGGCGTTCCGTCCAAAATGTCCGCGCCTTCCACAATCAATGCTTTGCCTTGCTTTGTGTCCTCTACGCCGACGAGTTTTACCAAACTCAATCCCAGCGAGTTGGGACGGAAAGGCGAGCGCGTGGCAAAAACGCCCATTTTCGTGTTGCCGCCGAGACGGGGCGGACGTACCGTCGCGCAAAACTCGTCGCGGTGCGCTTTTGAAAAATCGAATATCAGCCACAAGTGCGAAAAGCCCTCGATTCCTCTCAAAGAGTCGGGGTTGCGGTATTCCTTTTCAAACACGACGGTGCTTTTGGTTGCGACTTTGCCGCTTTGGCGCGGTATGCCGAACTTTTCCTTGAACGGCGTGTGAATGATTGCAATCGGTTTTATTTCCATATCTGCCTCTAAGAGTTGTTGACACAAAAATAATAACACGATTTTTCCGTTTTTCATAGACTTTTCTCTGCGAGTTTTCAACGTGACTTTTTATCGTTGTTTTGACGATATATACGGACTTTCGATATGCGTTTTCGTTACGTATTTCGATATATATTTTGAAAAGCGAGCGCAAACGTCGTTTAGCCTTGTGCCGCGTTTTGCCGTTCGGTCAAAGTTATCGTACTTTTGTAAAAAATCGCTCTTGAAATGACGGCATTTTTGTTTTATACTTTTCGTATAATCTTTTATATCTTATTGATATAAAATTTTTGATATAGGACGGAGGAAATTATGAAAAGAACTTATCCGAGTTGGTTAGAGGGTCAACTCAACAGCAAGCAAACCGAGTATACGAAGCCTACAAGGTTGCTCGGTGACGACGGCAAATTGCTCGCCCCCGGTTGGGCAAGACACAACGTATTCGAATACGACCGCGAAAAAGCAAAACCCGCAAACCGTAAAAAAGAATGGGATTTCTATCAAATCTCTAACGGCGAATTTATGGTGCAAATCAGTTTTGCAAACATCTCTATCGGCGGCTACGCGCAAGCGTCCATAACCGACCTTCGCCACGCGCATAAAAAGAGCAAAATCCATTCGGGTACGATTCTCGAATGTACCGCGCTGTTTTTGGGCGGCAAAAAATATATGCTTCCCCCAAAGGGCGACGAGCCGAACGTTCTCGACCACACCGTCGGCAAAACGCATATGAAAGTCGTCACCGAAACCAACGTCAGAACAATGTATTTCAAGGGTAAGTTCAAAGGCAAAGAGGTCGAGGCAAACTTCACTATGGACATTATGGACGGACTTGAAAACATCACCACCGTGCTTCCGTTCAAAGACAATCCCACGAGATACTTTATGACCACCAAACAAAACTGTATGCCCTGCGAAGGCACTTTCCGCTGGGGCGAGAAGGTTTGGAAATTCGATAAAAAGGACACGTTTGCTTTTCTCGACTGGGGCAGAGTCAACACCCCCTACAAAATGGTTTGGTACTGGGGCAACGGCTCGAAGGTTGTTCAAGGTCCCGACGGAAAAGACCATATGTTCGGCTTTGAAATCACTTGGGGTATCGGCGACGAGTCAAACGCCACCGAAACCGCAATCTTCTGGGACGGCAAAGCCCACAAATTCGGCCCCGTCGACGTCGAAGTTTTCCCCAAACCCGACAAATTTACCGAGCCTTGGCACTTCGTTTCGCAAGACGGTCGTTTCGATTTCACGATGACTCCGTTCTACGACCATCACGGCGACCTCAATGTCCTCAATCTTCTTCGTATGCATTGCCATCAAGTTCACGGTATTTGGAACGGAACGGCAATCCTCGATGACGGCACGAAAGTCGAGGTGAGGGATATGTATGCGTTTTGCGAATATTGCGAGAACAAGTGGTAAAAACGCGCTATTTGGCGTGATACGTCGTCAGCGAACCTCGACCGTCAATTCACGTACTATTTGTACGTTAGGATTGCCGTTCGAGGGACGCTTCCTTGTCTGACGCTCAAATATCGCGTTTTTAACAAGTACTAAGCTGAGCGAGCGCTGCTTCCTTGTTCTTCATCGAAATATTGTATTTTTGAAAAATCAACAACACATATCTTCTAAAAAACAAATATCTACATTTCTATGGAATACGTTATCAACAATCAAAATCACGTTATAAGAGGCATCGACAGGGGCGATACGGCGGCGTTTTTGGGAATCAGATTCGCAAAGGGCGAAAGATTCCAAAAGCCCGTTCTGCAACCGCTCGAAAAAGAAGTAAACGCTATGCGCAGAGGGGACGGATGTCCTCAGTTCAGACAGTTTTTCGACGAAAGCAAGTCTAAATCCAAACAAGATCTTTTCTACTATAAAGAGTTTAGGCAAGGTTTGACGTTTCGGCACTCGGAAGACTGCTTGAATCTCAATATCTATGCGCCGAAAAACGCGCAAAATCTGCCCGTTTTGCTGTATATTCACGGCGGCGCGTTTGTGATATGTTCGAGCGACGAACGTCCTTTCGACGGCGCGGAAATCGCAAATGAGGGCGTGGTTTGCGTATGCGCGAATTACAGGCTCAACGTATTCGGCTACAACGCCGACGAGGGCGCGCAAAATCTTGCGTTTTACGATATGATTTGCGCAATCGAGTGGGTGAAAGAGAATATATCCGTTTTTGGCGGCGACCCGTCGAGCATAACGCTTATGGGGCAGAGTGCAGGCGCGATTTCCTTGCAGAATCTCATTTTGTTGCCAAAAGTCAAAGAGATGGTCAAAGGCGCGATTATGCTTTCGGGCGGCGCGAGCGTGCGCGGTATATTCGCCCCGAAATCGCTCAAACGCGCAAAACGCTTTTTCGCAAGAGTGCGCAAGGATTTGCAAAAGAGAGGTCTCGACCCAAAAACTTGCAACTCGCAAGACCTCTATCTTGCTTGGTACAGACAAAACAAGAAGAATCTTGCGCTGTCTATGCTGTCCACGATGCCCGTTTTCGACGGCGAAATAGTGCGGAAAGACCTCTATAAAAATGCGTATAAGGACGAGCAAATTCCGTGTATTCTCGGCGTTACGAAAAACGACTTACTTGCGCCGTATCTCGAACGCATAGCGAAAACGATGATGAAAAAAGGCAACGGCAAAGTTTGGCTGTCGCATTTCTATCACCCGCTTCCTTGCGACGACAAGGGCGCGTGGCACAGCGCGGACTTGTGGTATATATTCGGCTTGAATCAACACCCGTGGCGCAAGTTCGGCGAGGAAGACTACAAACTTGCCGACGAACTTCGCAAGAGATATTGCGAGTTTGTCAAAACGCAATCGCCGAATCCGCAAGGCTATTCCGAATGGAAACCCAACACATCGAAAGAGTTTTATTGATTATGCCTTTTGAAAAAAGAAAAAGCCGAAAGATTTTCTTTCGGCTTTTTGTATGCGCTTTTTAGGTTTTATGCGGAAAGGACTACGCCTTTCTTTTTGCGCACCAAACGTGCGATTGCTTTTGCAATTTCAACCATAGGAATAATCGAGATTGCAAGCGCGATTGCAATGCCGTATTCCTCTATGTTGAGTTCTGCAAGTTCAAACGCTTTTGCAAGGAACGGCACTTCCACGACGAGAGTCGTTAGCAACAGCGAAAGTGCTCCTGCGCCCCAAAGCCACCAGTTTTGTTTCTTGATTTTGAAAATCGAGCCGTGCAAGGAACGCATATTGAATGCGTGGAAGATTTCCGCCATAGAGAGGGTCAAAAACGCCATAGACGAGCCGAGCGTTTCCGCGCTGTACAAGCCGTTTGCGATTGCTTCGGCGTGGTGCATTTTTGCAAGCACTTCCGCGCCGATAAAGTAGGACGCTATGGTTATGAGGGTGATAAGCACGCCCTGATAGCCTATTGCAAAGCCCATACCGTTTGCGAAAATTCCGTCTTTGCTGTTCCTCGGCGGACGGTTCATAATGTCGCGCTCGGGCGATTCCATACCCAGCGAGAGAGCGGGGAAGCAGTCGGTTATGAGGTTTATCCAAAGCAAATGCGCAGGCTTGAATATCGTGAAGTTCGCAAGCGTTGCGATAAATATCGAGAGCACTTCCGAGAGGTTGGACGCAAGCAAGAATTGAATGGATTTGCGGATATTGTCGTAGATGCGTCTGCCTTCGCCGACCGCCGATACGATGGTTGCGAAGTTGTCGTCGGTGAGAATCATATCTGCAACGTTTTTGGTGACGTCCGTACCCGTTATGCCCATACCCACGCCGATGTCCGCATTTTTGATGGACGGTGCGTCGTTCACGCCGTCGCCGGTCATTGCAGTGATGTATCCTTTTGCGCGCCACGCGTTGACGATTCTCGTCTTATGTTCGGGTTGAACGCGCGCGTATACCGAGTATTTTTCGACGTCGTTTGCAAAATCTTCGTCGCTTATATTGTCGAGTTCCGCGCCCGTAATAGCTTCGGACGGGTCTGTGATTATGCCCAGTTGCATTGCGATTGCGACGGCGGTGTCCTTGTGGTCGCCCGTTATCATTATGGGGCGGATGCCTGCCTTTCTGCACTCGTCGATTGCGGGTTTAACTTCCGGACGTACGGGGTCTATCATACCCACGAGACCAACGAAGCACATATCTGTTTCGTCTTGTTCGGTGGTGTATTCGCTCTTTTGCTCGTCAAGGCGTTTTTTTGCAACCGCAAGCACGCGCAACGCTCTGTCCGCCATTTCCTTGTTTGCGGAAAGAATTTCCTCGCGCTTGTCGTCGGTCATAGGCGTTTCTTGTCCGTCTTCGAGATAGAAAGCGCAGCGTTTTACGATTTCGTCGGGCGCACCTTTGGTGAATTGCAACACTTCGCCGTTATTATCGGTGTGTACCGTGGTCATCATCTTACGCATAGAGTCGAAAGGTATTTCGCCCACGCGCGGATAAAGTTTCTTTTGCTCGTTCTTGTCAAAAGACAGGGATTTTGCGTAATTTACGAGCGCGCACTCTGTCGGCTCGCCCGTTGCCTCGCCTTTTTCTTCGTCGTATTCTGCGTCCGAGCAGAGCGACATAGCGTTTGCAAGCAAGTTTTCGTCGCTGCCGTAGTGGTCTACTACGGTCATTTTGTTTTGGGTGAGAGTGCCCGTTTTGTCCGAGCATATGATTTGCGTGCAACCGAGAGTTTCGACGGCGGTGAGTTTGCGTATGATAGCGTTGCGCTTTGACATATTCGTTACGCCAATCGAAAGAACTATCGTGACGACGGTGGCAAGCCCTTCGGGAATCGCCGCAACCGCCAACGATACCGCAATCATAAACGTGTTGAGTATTGTTGTCGCCGTGTCCGCTTTGAGAGTTCCGTCAACGCCCGAGCGAATGAGACTGACCGCAAATATCACCACGCAAATGCCTATGACGAGGTAGGTGAGGACTTTGCTTAATTGCGACAACTTTTGTTGCAAGGGAGTTTTGCCTTCTTTTGCTTGGGTGAGGGCGTTTGCGATTTTGCCCATTTCGGTGTCCATACCCGTTGCCACGACGACCGCTTTTCCTCTGCCGTACACGACGGTGCTTCCCATAAACGCCATATTTTTTCTGTCGCCGAGAGGCACTTCGCCGCTCGGTGCGTCTATGACGTCGCAGGTTTTAAGCACGGGCACGGATTCGCCCGTGAGCGCGGCTTCTTCGATTTTCATACTCGCGCACTCTATTATTCTTGCGTCCGCAGGCACCGCGTCTCCCGCTTCGAGTACGATTACGTCGCCGACAACCAAGTCTTCGCTCTTGACGACAACCAAGTGTCCGTCGCGTATGACTTTCGACGTGGCGGCGGCTATCTTTTGAAGCGCGTCGATGGCTTTTTCGGCTTTGCTTTCTTGCGCCACGCCGAGAATGGCGTTGATTATGACGACCGCCATAATGATGATGACGTCGGACGGGAACTCTTTTGTTGCGCTCGACGCGTTGTTGACCGCGGTCAATACGCCCGAAATTATCGCCGCAACGATGAGAATCAGCGTCATAGGCTCGATAAATTGCTTCAGAAATCGCAAAATAATCGGCTCTTTTTTGCCTTCGGCAAGTTTGTTTTTGCCGTTCTTTTCAAGACGAGCGGTCGCCTCTTGCGAGGATATGCCGTCCTGAGTCGTTTCGACGTTCGTGCATACGTCTTCGACGGATTCGAGATAGTGTTTCATAGATTCACCTTTATTTATAATAAGAGTATTTTTTATATAATTATTCCATAACTGCACGCAGTGCAATTTATTATTCCTCTGCAAGGGTGTAGGGGTGTACTCTAAATGAAGCTTCCCCTTTCCTCACGTGTTTTCCCTATCTGCGTTCCCCCTCTGCACAAGTTTGAGGGAACCCACGCCGACCGCGTAGCGGGGGACAACACTCGGCTCTCGCATAGAAAAGTATCGTCCTCTTGTTATTCCACTCGTTCACGGGCGAAAAAGCCACACTCGCCCGTTCACTTGTACTAATCGTCAAGCTCGGCGCTCATAGGCTCGCCGCCTTGCGGCTCGTGTTCCGTCTGCGAAAGAGTGCAGATGGATAGCGCAAACAAAAAAGACCTATCCTGACGGATAAGTCTCATCATTTCAAATAAAACCGGAGACAATGCTCGTGTTAGCGGCTTTATTGCACTTTAGGGAAAAGTGCCGATTACTCCCTTATTTACTGCGATTGTATCATAACTTGTTTTGCTCGTCAAACGATTTGTTTGTCCGACACAACGAGTTTGTATACAATTTTTGCCTTATTTGTTTATTAATACTTGCTTGATAATCGTTTGGCGCCCGTTTGACGATTGCTTAAAATTTGTTTTGCGATTCACGTTCGATTGACGATTATTTTTTTGCTTTTAGTCGGTTTGCCTTTTGCGTTTTTGCGTTGCTTACTTATTTGCAAATTCCGCTTCGAGTTCGAAACAAGGGCGTTTGCGCACGAAACCTATCATCGTGAGGTTGTTGCCGTCGAGGGTATATTCGAGCCGCACGCTCGCGCCGAGTTTTATTTCGGACTTAAATTCGATTTCAAGCGTTTTTAGCGTGTGCGCGGCAAGGTAGTCTTTGCCCAAAACGTCTTCCATACAATCGAGGTATTTGGCGTTGTTCATATGCCCGTTTATATCCACCTGACTGTATGCGACTTTGAAGCGTTTTACGTTTTGTTGCTTTCCGAGAGATACGCCGAAAGACAAGGGTATTTCGTTGCCCGTTTTTATTCCCGGGACGACCACGCCGTAGTTTTCGGGGAACACCATTTTGCGCTTTTTTGAGTCCATCAAAAGCCAGACTGCACTTGCTTTGAGCAAGGTGTTTCCGTCCTTGTCGAGCATTTGATAGTATCTCGGAAACAGCACGCGCATAGTGTCGCCCGCCCAACTCGAAAGGGTGACTTCGTCGTCGTAGCAGGGCAGTTTTTCTATTTCCAGACGCACTCTGCAAACCACCCACAACGCGCCTTTGTCAAGAGTTTTCTCTCTGCCCGCGCCGAGTGCCTCGGTGTGCGCGATGGATATTTCCTGAAGGTTGCGCATAAGCACCGACGGGCGCAAGTTGCGATACATCGTCACATCGTCGGCAAGAAGTTTGTGGTGGGTTGTATATACCAAATCAGCCATTTATATCACCGTTTTGTATTGTTAAACGTCACGTTGCGACAAAAATCACTTCGTAGCCGCATTGTATACGACGTCCACGACCTCGCCTACCGTGCGCAGTTTCATCCACGTTTTATCGGGGATTTTAACGCCATAGTCGCTTTCGAGCGTGCAGATGATATAGATGTAGTTGAGCGATTCGTAACCTTTTGAATTGATTGCGGTTTCGCTTGTGATTTCTTCGTTTTGCAAAGAGGGAATATATTGCTTGATAAGTCCAGCCAGTTTGTTTTGAATCTCTTGTTTGTTTACTTGTGCCATATTTGCTCCTTTTTTGTAGTTTACGTATTTTTTCGAGAATGACTTTGTGCCGAATCACCTTTTACGTCTTTACAGTTCGTATCTTTTCACTTTGCCCGTTGCCGTTCTCGGCAATTTGTGTGGCAAAACTTCGAGGCGGGTTATCTGCATATTGAACGGCTTGTTTTTGTTGAACGCCGCAAGTTTATCTTTGAGCAAACTCACGTTCAAAAAGCCGTCGCCGTTGCCCACGAACAAGGTTATCGCGTCGTCTTTTATTGCAAGTGCGGCGTCTTCGAGTTCGAGTTGTTCGGCGATTTGATTTTCCCATTCGGGCAAGAAAATTTTGTTGCCGTTTTCAAGCACGATTATGTCTTTTTTGCGCCCGGTGATATAAAGGCGCCCGTCCTCGTCGAATCTGCCGAGGTCTCCCGTGTGCAACACGCCGTCGACAAGCACTTCGTCAGTTGCCTCTTTGTTTTTGTAGTAGCCTTGCATAATACATTCGGGGCAGCGTATGAGGATTTCGCCGTCCTCGCCGAGCGTTATGTCGTCGTCGGGGCATACCGACATCGCAAACGGATTTTCGCCGCAACTTATCGCAACGCCGCTCGACGTTTCGGTGAGCCCGTATCCGAAACGCACTTCGATCCCTTTCGCTTTTGCCGCCGTAAGCATTTGCTCGGTTGCGGGTCCTGCGCCTACGAGTATCATTCTCAATCCGTCGTTGAGTGCGTTGAAACCTATGAGGAATTTGAGAATAGACGGCACGACGGATATAATCGTGGGCTTAAAGTAGTCGCAGTCTTTGGCGATGTAGCGCATACCTCTCGTCATCGACACGCACGCGCCTTGCGACATAGGCCACAGCATTGCGCATACAAAACCGAAAACGTGGGTGAGGGGTAGCAAGCAAAGCAGATTGTCGCTTGCGCGGCAAGGGCATTTTGCCTGTCCGTTCCACGCGCTCGCGCACAGCGATTTCGACGTAAGAACGACCGCTTTCGAGGAATGAGTCGTACCCGACGTGAAAAACAGAATATTTCCCTCGCCGTCCGCAAGACTTACTTTTTCGGACGGGGCGATTTTTAGTTTCGAAGCGTACGGGGCGGTCAAACCGTCTGTTAAGAGCGTTTCTACGTCGGTGGCAAGCACTTGAGCCTGAATTACCGCCGCCTCGCTCATCGGATCGAGCAAAACGGTTTGTTTGCGCGCGAGCACGCACGCGTACATATCTATAATCCATTTTATCGACGGGGCTTGCAAAATGCCGACGCAATTTGCGTCCAAATGTTCTATTTGCGTCTTGCGCGCTTGAATTTCCTCGTACAACGTCGCGTACGTCAAACGCTTGATTTGTCCGTCTTCGTCGTATGCGAGGGCGGTGTCGTCGGCATGATTTTTCGCATTGTGCAAGAGCATTTCGTCAAATGATTTGAATTTCATACTCACCTCCGAATCATCGTATATTATAACACGCATATTCTTTCTTGTGAATACCAAATTTGAGAATAAATAAAAATATATCGATATTTTTTGAAAACTTATTTACAATTTAAAAATAGATGGTATAATTTTATTATCAAACAAATAGTTTGAATAAACTATATTTTCAAACAAGGAGAAACTTATGGCTAAAAACGACAAGATTTGTATCATCGGCGCAGGTCCTGCGGGATTGAGCGCGGCTGTACACCTTGAGAAGAACGGATACACCGACTACGCTATCCTCGAAAGAGAAGATCACGTTGGCGGCAAGTGCCATTCTCCGTATCACGACGGAAAACGATTTGAAATGGGCGCAATTATGGGCTGCCCGACCTACTATGCAGTGCACGAACTCGAATTGTTCGGCGGCGTAGATCACGACGGACCGAAGCTCGAGCGTGCTTACCGCAGACAAAACGGCAAACCCTACGATCCGTTCAACCCCAAGAAAAATCCGCTTCTCATTCCGCACCTTTTGAGAATGAAATCTCAAGTCAAGAAACTCGGCACTTTGCTTGCAACTAAGTATAAGGGCTATCAATACACCGGTCACAAGGGTATTTCCCAAGGCAAGTACGACGGATACGATCCCGTCACCGGCGAACACGTGGTCGGTGAAAACCCCAACCTCAAAGATCTCAGCATGAACTTCAAAGACTTCTGCAAGATGAACGGCGTTTCTCTTGCGCAAGAAATTTGGATCGGACCGTACACCGCTTTCGGATACGGATTCTTTGACGAGATTCCTGCGGCATACGTTCTCAAATATTTGGATTTTGCAACCGCGATGTACTTTGTCAACAAAGATTTGTGGACATGGAAAGACGGCACTCAATCCATCTATGAAGCGGTCAATGCAAAATTGCAACATCCCGCGCGCCTCAACGTCAACATCACCAAAGTTACGCGTGAAAACGGCAAAGTGCAAGTTTACGTCGGCGACGAGATGGAAGAATTTGACAAGATCATCGTCACTGCGCCGCTTCAATATTTGCCGAACTATTTCGACGCAACCGAAGACGAGAAGAAACTTTTTGCAAAGATCGACTACGAGCGTTACGACGTCACCGCAATCACTTGCAAGAAAGGCACGTATTATCCCGATATGTCCGGTTATCTGTTCGACAATATGGTTCCCGAACGCCTCGGTCACCTCATGGTCTTCTACCACAGATGGGCAAACGAACCCAACCAGGTTCTTACCACCTATGTCTTGCGCAACTACAAGGGCAAGGAACTCAAAACCTATGAAGAAGCAAAGAAGATGGCTTGGGACGATATGAAACTTTGCAACATCGATATCGACAAGTGCGTCTACGAGCGCAAGTGGTACTATTTCCCGCACGTCTTTGAAAAGGACTATGCAGACGGTTGGTATGAGAAAGTCGAAGCAATGCAAGGCAACCTCAACACCTACTATGCAGGCGAAATTATGAGTTTCGGCGATATGGAAGAGACTGCGCAGTATTCCAAAGACCTCGTCGCCCGCTTCTTCTAAAACCGCACCAAACAGCGACTAGCTTTGTCAAAGCCCTTCGGTCACTCGTCGTGTACGCCAAGTACACTAGGCGAGAGCCCGAAGGGCTTTTTCGCGCCATTCATCTGTTTGGCACACTTAGAGGAAAGTGGGCGCAAGATTCTTCTAAAAATGCGCTATTGAGCGAATAACTTTGGACGCGATTGACGCAAGCGTAGCAATCGCTATTCCGTCACTTCGTTCCTTACAAAACCGTTCACGCAAATAGTCACGTACGCCAAGTACGCTCCTATCTGTGTGAGCGGTTTTTCCTTGCTCTTCATCTCAATATCGCGGTTTTAGTTAAATATTTTTTTTGGTAAATAGTTTTTGTGTCAAAGCCGAAGAACGAAGAAGATATGTAAGATTATATAATTTATATATTGATAAATAAAATACTATATAAACGGGGTGACGTTTAGAACTCTAAATACAACTTCCCCCTTCCTCACGTGTTTCCCCTACCGCCGTTCCCCCTCTGCATACTTTGAGGGAACCCACGGCGTCCGCTTCGCGTGGGGCAACACTCGGCACTCGCATAGATAGGGACATTTCTCTATTTATGCCACTGCGCTTTGTGCGCCAGCTACGCATCCAAACGGCGCAGTCGCTTGTACTGTCCGTCAAGCTCGGCGCTCCATTTTCTCGCCGCCTTGCGGCTCGCACCCTGAATTGGCACATTCCGCGTATAAGAACGCACTGAATAAGTGTTCGTTCGAGTTTGGGTGTCCCACCCGAACGAGCAAAACACGTGAGGAAGGGGGGAGTTCTATTAAATTGTTAGTTTGTTTTACAAAACAATTCCCCAAAACAAGTTTGCAAAAAGTTACAAATTTGGCAAATAAAGTTGAGAATGTTTGCGAGTTTTGTCAAAAACATCTGATTTTTTGAAAAATCGCTTATACAAAATTTTTTATTTTTATGCAAAAATTGAGGGTTTTTGCATAAAATCAACCGATATTCGCATCAAAATTGTGTCAACCGATGGTTGCGACAAATGGGCGCACAAAAGAAAAAAAACGGGAAATCGTGGCATATTTTGTCGATTATATATACTATTTATTACATATGTAATACAAATATCCTTAAATATAAAGAAAAGGACGGGAGGTTGCGCTCGGCTAAAGCGCGACAAAATTTGTAAAATCGAGGCGGTGAAAAAATTTGTATAAAAATTAAATTTTTCAAAAAAACAAAAAAAGTTGTTTACATATCGGAAAACTGCACTTATAATGTGAACATCAAAAAACATTAAAGAAAAATGAAAATCTTGATACTATACAACAAACGCTTGAACAAAAGCAAGCGAAATTGCAAAAAAGTCGAAACAATTTTGCTGTCGCAAGAGTGTAGAGCGTGCGCCTGACGGTCGGGATTCAACGCGAGTGAAGGGCGCAAGGCAAAAGCCTTAAATCAACAAACAAACCAAATATAAATATAACAATGGAGGTAACAAACAATGAAGCAAAGAAAGATATTTGCGATTTTGGCAATGGTCCTGGTTCTCGTGCTTTCGGTTGGCGTGTTTGCAGCGTGCAACCCGAAAGAAGACGGTAATAAAGATCAAACCGATCCCGATGCGGAAAGACTCGAACAATATCTTGCTGAGTCTGCGAAAATCTACGGAGAGCAACTCGGTGATTTCAAAGCAGCATATGAAAAAGCGGTTGCAGAAACAAAAAACACCAGCAAGAGATATGCTCTTATGGCACTCGCAGAGGCAAAGTTGATGGAATCCGCAGTTTTCATTCCCGGTAGTGCAAATGGCGGTACCTATGCAATCAGCAAAGTCGCTCCCAACACCATTTCTTCTGTTTTGTGGGGCAACGACAGTGATCGTTTCCACAACGCAATCCTTGCCGACAAACTCATCACGGCAGCAGACAGAACGGCATTGAAAGCAAAATGGTCAACGATGAGAGAAGAAGGCAAAACCGCAAAAGATTATGAAACGGCTGTCAGAACTTATTTCTCAGAGCATGGTTATAGCGTGAAAACAACCTACAACATGGGTTATGCTTCCGATCCTCAAACTTGGGACGCTCAAGCAACTTCTCGTGCGGCAGACTCCGAGGCAATCGTCAACACATATGATTCCTTGATGGAATACGATGCATTCAACGTATTGCAATACGCTCTTGCAGAAAACCACACCGTGTCCGATGACGGACTCACCTATACTTTCACTCTCCGCAAAGGCGTTAAATGGGTGAACTCAAAGGGACAAGAAATTGCCGAATTGAAGGCAGACGACTTCGTGGCAGGTTTCCAACACATGCTCGACGCAAAGGGCGGTCTTGAATATCTTGTCGAGGGCGTTATCGTAAATGCGGCAGAGTACAATGCCAAAGCAGTTACGTTTGACAAAGTAGGCGTCAAAGCAGACGGCGATTATAAAGTGGTGTACACTCTTACCGAGCCAAAATCCTACTTCCTTACAATGCTCGGTTACAACGTATTTGCTCCTCTGTGCAGAAGCTTCTATGAATCTCAAGGCGGCAAATTCGGTTCGGAATTCGATGCGGCCGACACAGCTTATAAGTATGGCAAGACGCAAGACAACATTGCTTATTGCGGACCTTATGTTGTTACAACCAACACCGCAAAATCCGAAATCGTGTTCACCAAGAACGAAAGCTATTGGAACAAAGCCAACATCAATCTTGATAAGATCACTTGGAAGTACAATGACGGCAAAGACAATTTGAAAGCGTACAATGATACAAAATCAGGTACTCTTGACGGTGCAGGTCTCAATGCGACTTCTGCTGCGCAAGCAAAAAAAGATACAGTCGACGGAAAGACCTACTTTGATGAATATCACTATGTGACTGCAACCGACGCAACCGCATTCGGTACATTCTTCAACATCAATCGTACTGCATATGCAAACGCACAAGACGGCAAGCTCCAAACTGCAAAAGACAGCGCAGAGCAAGCAAGAACGAAAGCGGCATTGAGCAACGTTCACTTCCGCAGAGCGCTTGCAATGGCACTTGACAGAACTTCATACAATGCACAAACGGTCGGCGCAGACCTCGCATCCGTTTCGCTCATCAACAGCTTCACACCGGGCAACTTCGTTTCTTTGACGGAAGATGTCACCGTTTCAATCAACGGCAAAGACACAACGTTCAAGAAAGGTACGTACTATGGTGCAATCATGCAAGCACAAATCGACGCTGACGAAGTGAAGATCAAAGTCTGGGATCCGACTGCAGATGAGGGCGCAGGCAGCAGCGCAGGTTTCGATGGTTGGTACAATGCCGAAAATGCTATGGCAGAACTTAAGATTGCTATGGCAGAACTCAAAGCGCAAGGCGTTGACCTTGAAGAAGGTCCTATCCACCTCGATTTGCCGGCATTTATTTCAAGCCAAATCTACTACAACAGAGCGTTCTCTTACAAGAAATCACTTTCAGACGCTCTTGGCGGTTACGTGACGGTTGACCTTGCCGGCGCAACAACAAGCGGCGACTGGTACAATGCAGGTTACTACACAGATTTTGGCTATCAAGCAAACTATGATCTCTATGACGTTTCCGGTTGGGGTCCTGACTACGGCGATCCGTCGTCCTACCTTGACACACTCACAGAGGGTGGCTACATGGCAAAGTGCCTCGGCATTTTCTAATGACTGAATTGCGTTGATGACGCTTGCGCGTCATGGACGGGATTTATTCGGCAAGGGATGAGTGTGACTCATCCCTTGCTGTAATAAAAACCATGGAGTAAACAATGGCAAAATATCTTATAAAAAGAATAATACGAGGAATCATCTCCGTCATAATCGTGGTGGGGATTGTTATGCTGCTCATCTACTCGTTGATGAACAGGGATCTCGTATTGGCTGCCGATCCAAACTATACGCGACTGGGTACAAATGACAAAACGATGTACAAGTATAGTTTGTGGGAGCAGTATGGATACCTCGATTACGTTCCGTACGGGGATTATCTTGTTGAACTTGCAAAAAACGGTGAGATAGACGATGACACCAGATCATCGGCGGCACTCCTTGCAAACAATGCAAAAGACGACAATGCGATTGCAAAGGAATATACGCAGAAATTCACCGATTATTATAAATCTCAAGGATATACGGTTTCCCGCCTTAAAGGCATAAATGTCAAAGGCGGAAATCCGGGGCTTTTTGCATACAAAGACATCCACCTTCTCAAACGTTTGTGGAACTACTTTGCAAATTTCATTGAAGTCGATTCCATACATTATGCGGAAGAAATAAACGGTGAGAGAGGTCTTTCTTTCACTTGGTACGATCCCGCATACGGCGGAAAGAAGTTTTCTCCCGCCATTATCGGCAACGGCACAAAACACAAATATTTGTTGTATTTTGACAATAAGTTCCCGTTTATTCATCAGAATATCGTCAGAATCAACCTTGGCGTTTCATATTCGATAAATCAGGGTACGGACATCTCGCAAACCATGACAAGCGAACAAGGTTCTCAAAAAGCAGGCCTTGTCCATTATCCCACGGGCATTGCCGAGGTTTCTCCCGACAATTTGCATTCGGCAACATACATAAAGGGATCGCTTGCGATAAGCGAACTTAATCAAAAGTATTTTGTTGACGATTATACGCAAGTCGTATTGAACAGAAACGCATTTTCAAAACTCGGATTCTCGTTTGTTATCGGTATTTTGTCGGTTATCATGGCGTATGTTCTCGGAGTGCCTCTCGGCATTATGATGGCGCGCAACAAAGACAAACTGTTTGACAAACTCGGCACTTTGTACATAATTTTCATTATGGCTGTGCCGTCGCTTGCATATATCTTTATTTTTGCCGCAATAGGCAGATCCGCAGGTTTGCCCACAACGTTCAGCGTGTCCGCACCTACAAAAGCGATGTATGTCCTGCCTATCATATCTCTTGCGCTTCCTTCGGTCGCAAACCTTATGAAGTGGCTAAGACGATATATGATCGACCAGCAAAACTCCGACTATGTCAAGTTTGCAAGATCGGGTGGTTTGAGCGAGCGAGAGATTTTCAACAAACACATTCTCAAAAACGCAATTATTCCGCTTGTACACGGAATCCCGGGCAGTGTACTCGGTGCGCTCACCGGCGCGATTATAACCGAGCGTGTGTACACCGTCCCCGGCGCAGGCGGATTGCTTGTCGACGCAATCGGAAAATACGACAACGCCGTTATTGTCGGCGTAACGCTGTTCTATGCGGTATTGTCTGTCATTTCGATTATACTCGGCGATATATTGATGGCAATGGTAGATCCGAGAATTTCATTCTCAGATAAGGCGAGGTGACGATATGGAAAATAAAGTTATAGACCTTCAAGAATTCAACATGTCGGATGAAGAGTTGTTCTCTCATGTCGACAACAACAAACTTGAATCCGAAAAAATCACCGCGCCCAGATATTCCTATTGGAAGTCTGTGTTCAGAGTGTTTTTCAGAAACAAACTCAACATTGTTCTTTTGGCACTGTTGTTTTTGGTTGTTGTGTTTGCGTATATCTATCCTATGTGTATCGAATACGATAGGTTTGCAAACATAAACGATCTTTCATCCCAACACTTGACGCCGTCGCAGGCAATTGACAAGTACGGATTCAGCATCCACTATATTCTCGGTACGGGCGGCTCCGGTGAGCCTATGTTCGACTCCATTTGGTTCGGTGCGCGAATATCTATAAGCCTTGCTCTCATTTGCGCGGCAATCAACATGACGGTAGGTATCGTCATAGGCGCAATCTGGGGCTTCTCCAAGAAAGTCGACAAGTTTATGACCGAAGTGTACAACATCATCGGAAATGTCCCGACAATATTGTTTATTTCGGTTATGGTCATGATTATGTCGGCAAGTTTCTGGACGCTTGTGTTTGCAATGACGATAACGGGGTGGCTGTTCATAGCCTACTTTATCCGTACGCAAGTCATCATCATTCGCGACAGGGAATACAACCTTGCGTCAAAGTGCTTAGGCACGCCGATTTTCCGTATCGCAATGAGAAATATTTTGCCGTTTATGACGTCGATCATCGTTACGCTCGCGGCAACCGAAATCCCGAGTTACATTTCGTCGGAAGTTTTCCTTTCCTACATCGGAATCGGTATGTCGGACATGTCACTCGGAAAAATAATCGAAATGACCAACGCTTCGATGTTTGTTACCGGCAGAGAACTTGAATTCTGGGCACCCGTTACGGTGACGGCAATCATAACCATCGTCCTCTATGTGGTCGGTCAAAAACTCGGTGACGCTTCCGATCCGAGAACGCATATGTGAGGTGACGTATGGAAAATAAAAAGGTTTTGTTATCCGTCAAAGATCTCGAAGTCAAATTCCGCGTCAGAGGCAGAATCCTCACCGCAATCCGCGGGATCTCGCTCGATATCTATGAAAACGAATCCATTGCAATCGTCGGTGAATCCGGCTCGGGCAAATCCGTCTTTACAAAGACTTTTGCCGGTATGCTCGACTCAAACGGCTTCATTTCGCAAGGCGAACTCATCTTCAACGACGACGAGCTTGCGGATACCGTTGCAACTCCGACAAAATTCGACAAATTTCTTCTCGACGTCGTTTTGAAGCGGCTCAATAAAGCCTCAAAACTCGAACTCGGTGCGGATATCTATCAAAAAATCCTCGCGCTCAAGGCGGAAAAGAAGGAAAAATACACACTCAGCGAGCAAGAGCATGAGAAAATGCAGGACGAGATCGACGATCTCAAGTTCAGACGCACCGAGGCGTACAACCTCAAACTCACGCTCAATACGCGCAAGGAAAGAGACAAAGTTAAAGAAACAAACGCGATTATATCCGATTGCGACAAACACATCAAAGCACTCGAAAAGAAAATCGCTCAGACCGTGCGCGCTCACAAACAAGCAGCAAAAGCCGACCTCGAATTTGCAAAGTATTATGCCGAGAATATGGCAAAGCTCAAAGAGGAATATAAACTCGCTTTGCAAGGCGAAATCACCGAGGATACCGTGCATCGCAACGAGATTTTAGGCAAGGAAATTTATCTTTCCGTCGGAAGATACGGCGCACTCGAAAGATTTAAGCTTATTGTCAAACTCATTCTCGCACTGCGTAAGGCTATGCGTCTTGGCGTCGACCTCACAAACGACGAGCAACGCAATCAGATTTTCGATCCGATTGCGTTCAGAGTCAAGTTCCTCGACGGCACCACCGAAACGCAACTCCACGGCGTGTGCGTGCTGAACCTCGCAAAAATCAAGTACACAAAGGACTGGCAAAAGATCCGCGGTACGCGCATCGCAACCGTCTTCCAGGATCCGATGACGTCGCTCAACCCGATCATAACAATCGGCAAGCAAATCTCCTCAATCATCATCAAGCACCAACACTGCTCGGAGGCAGAGGCGAGAAGAAAAGCCGTCGAACTTATGAAGAAGGTGGGCATTCCCAATGCGGAAAACCGCTATGACGACTATCCATTCCAATATTCGGGCGGCATGCGTCAGCGTATCGTCATCGCAATCGCGCTTTCGTGTCAACCGAAGATTCTCATCTGCGATGAGCCTACAACTGCTCTTGACGTCACCATTCAGGCACAAATCCTCAAACTCATCAAGGATTTGCAAAAAGAGTTCGATTATACCATCGTGTTCATCACTCACGACCTCGGCGTTGTCGCAAACATTGCGGACAGAGTCGCCGTGCTTTATGCGGGGCAAATCGTCGAACTGGGAACGGTAGACGAGGTGTTTTACGATCCTCGCCACCCGTATACGTGGGCGTTGTTGTCCTCACTTCCGCAACTTGCAGAGAAAAACACCGAGCTTTATTCGATCTCCGGTACGCCGCCGTCGCTTTACAACAAGATCATCGGCGATCCGTTTGCACCGAGAAATCCATATTGTCTGAAGGTGGATACGCTCAAAGAAGCACCTATGTTCCAAGTGAGCGAAACCCATTTCGCAAAAACATGGCTTCTCGACCCCAGAGCACCAAAAATCGAAAAACCCGAGATCATCAAAGATATTCACGGCAGATTGCTCAAAGCATTCAATATCGAGGAGGTGGAATGATGAACAAAGACAAAATAATCGACGATATCCAAACCTCCGCATTGGATAACTCCACGCCCGTCGAACAAGAACTCGCAGTGGAGCAGCAAGAGCATATCGAAAATACCGCCACTCGGCAAGAACCCGTTTGCGAACAAAGCGCGCCTTCTTTCGGGGATTCCTCCGATGAAGAAACTTCTGTTGCCGACAATTCGGTTGAAAGCGACGAGAAGCCTTCAAAAAAATCCGCAGGGAAGGTTATAAGCGACTGGTTTAAGGGCGTAGGCGGAAAAATTCAAAGACACTTCAAACGTGTTGGCGACAGCTGGAAAACGCGAATCGATCAATACAAAAATCGAGTATATACTCTCCCGGAACAAGGTCCACTCGACGAAAACGGCAGAGAAATTCTGTTGTCCGTCAAGAACGTCGACATCACGTTCGGCAAGGGCGACAAGGCTGTCAAGGCGGTAAAAAACGCGTCTTTCGACATCTATAAGGGCGAAACATTCTCTCTTGTCGGCGAGTCCGGCTCGGGGAAAACCACTATTGGTCGTGCAGTCATCAGAGTAAATCCGTGCGCAAAAGGCGAGATTCAGTACAAAGGCGTGCGCATTTCGGGCAATATTCCGCATAAACTCGACAGACAGGTCATAAGAAACATCCAAATGGTGTTTCAGGATCCTGCCGCATCTCTCAACGAGCGCGCGACTGTCGATTATATCGTGTCCGAAGGTCTTTACAACTTCCACCTCTTCAAAGACGAAGCGGACAGAGTTGCAAAAGTCGAGCAAATGATCAAAGAAGTCGGTTTGCTTCCCGAACACCTTACGCGTTATCCTCACGAGTTTTCGGGCGGACAACGCCAACGTATCGGTCTTGCAAGAGCGATGATTATGGAACCGTCCCTTGTCGTCGCAGACGAGCCTATTTCGGCTTTGGACGTGTCAATCCGTGCGCAAGTGCTCAATCTTCTCAATAAGTTCCAAAGAGAGAGAGGCACAACATATCTGTTCATCGCTCACGATTTGTCGATTGTCCGCTTTATTTCGGATAGAATCGGCGTCATCTATAAGGGCGAGATTGTGGAGATTGCGGACGCGGAAGAACTGTTTGCATATCCGCTTCATCCGTATACGAGATCGCTTATATCGGCAATTCCTATTCCCGATCCGAAGCTTGAAAAGAAGAAAAAACTTTTCGTGTACGATCCGTCGCAACACGATTACAGCGAAGACAAGCCCGAAATGGTTTGCATCGGTCACAACCATTATATCTATGGCAACAAGAAAGAAATCGAAGAGTACAAACGTATAAGGGAAGAGGGTGTTCCGCTCAAATCTTCGTCATTCATGACCGAGCAAGAAGCTCTCGAATATGCCGAAAAAGAAGCCGAAGAACCGACTGTTTCAAACGAACCTATCCTTGAAACTCCCGTACACGACACGGGAAGCACATGGTTTAAGGTGTTGTCGTTCTTCTTACCGATTCCCGGTATAATTGCGGCATACATCTTCAAAAAGTTCAATTATATAAAGAACTTCAAAGCATTCAAAAAAGGCTCGATTGCAGGATTTATATTCTTGGGAGCGGTAATATTATTGTTCCTGTTCTTCCTGCTTTTGACGCTCAGATAAAAAACGTAAGGTTTAGCGATGAGCTAAACCTTTTTAATCAAAGGTGATTATGAAAAGATATGCAAAGGATAAAAACCTCCTTACGCCTCCGCCTGTTGAACAGGTCGAGGTGTCAAACAAAAACGTCAAGCTGAGAGTTGTGCTTTTTGTGCTGTTTTTGGTGCTTGCGATTGTTTGTTTTGCCGTTGTTATGGTTGTTTTGTTGAGAGTCGAGGCCGGGTGGTTTGCGATAACCCCCGATACATCCTCAACAAAAAACTGCGGAGGGGAGTTCGTCTTTAATTATTATTTTGATAAAAATCAAGACAAAAAGTATCGTCAAAGCGTGGCGTCGAAATATACCGAAGCAAGCGAATACGCATACAAAGTGCTTTATTCAACCGAACAAGTCGACGGCATAAACAATTTGTACTATCTCAATACGCATCCAAACGAAGAAGTGAAGGTTCATTCGCTGCTGTATCGCTCGCTCAAAGCGTTTGAGGATGCGAATAACAGATTCTTGTATTATGCGCCTATTTATGCGTACTACAAGGAAATGTTTACATGCATTCATGACAACGATGCCGAGCGTTTCGACCCGACAAAAAGCGCGGATGTCAGAGCCTATTTCGACAAAATGATTGCGTTTGCTGCCGACGATGCGCACGTCCATATTGAGTTTTCGGACGGAAATATCGTCAAACTTGTGGTGTCCGATGAGTATAAAAATGCGTTCGGATCGCAAACTGCAACCTATCTTGACTTTTTCTGGACAAGAAACGCTTTTGCGATAGACTATATTGCAAGCACAATGGCTGACGCCGGCTACGACAAGGGCGTTATATCCAGTTATGACGGATTCACGCGCAATTTAAGCGAAGCTCACGACGAACTGCAAGCAAATGTGTTTGACAAAACCGCGGACGGCGCAATCGTCGCAGGAAGGATGTCTTACAAACAGCCAATGTCGGTCGTTATGCTCAAAGACTATGCCGTCTCAAAGAACGAGGACGGGTATTATACATATAAAGACGGGACGGTGCGCACGCACTTTATAAACGCTTCGACAGGCGAGAATATAAGTGCAATAAACACATATACGGCGTATTCGGTGACAAAAACATGTTCCCAAATCGTGATAGATATCCTTCCGCTTTATCTTGCCGATTCGTTTGACGATGCAAAAGTTGCCGCTGCAAAAGCGAACGGAATACTATCCGTTTTCTGCAAAGACGGGAAAATTGTTACGAATGACGAAAATTTGACCATAAATCCGATTGAAAGAGAAAGCGGAACATATCTTGTCGAACGTATAGCGTAACGAAATTCGAACGTATAGCGTAACGAAATTAAAGAACAAAAACACAAGAAAACGCCGATGATTCGGCGTTTTTCTGTTGAAAACACACAAACAGCGTTGCAGCTTGCCGCTCATTCGATTCTCTGCTCGTCGCGCAGTAAGATTAAAAGTTGAATGTAACCGATTATATGGACAAAAAGCGCGCAAAGTGTTACCATATACATTGTTTTGAGGCAACCTATGCCGCAAAGGAGGAATTATGGCAAAAGCAACGATAATAGCAGTTGCCGGAAAGGGTGGCGTCGGCAAAACTTCGCTTGCCGCAACCATCGTGCGTACGTTGGTTGAAAACTATCCCGACAAGCGTATTTTGGCAATAGACGCAGACCCTGCGGTAGGTCTTTCCACCGCGCTCGGCGTTGAAGTGAAATCCACCATAGACGATATAAGAAAAAGCATAATCGAAAACGTCGAGGACGGCAACGCAAAGGGCGCAATCGAACTTCTCAACGAGGCACGTTTCCGCATTTTCGACGCAATGGTGGAAAAAGACGGTTATGTGTTCATCGCGGTCGGACGTCCCGAAAGCGCGGGTTGCTATTGCAAAATCAACGCGTATCTGAAAGACGTCATCGGCATTTTGTCAGAAGATTTCGACTACGTCGTCATCGACGGCGAAGCGGGCATAGAGCAAATCAACCGCCGCGTTATGGAAAAGGTTACGCACCTGATTCTCGTCACCGACCAGTCGAAAAAGGGTAGAGACGTTTGCAAGACCATAAAGAAAGTTGCCGACGAACTCGTGATGTACGACAAGATAGGAATCGTCGTAAACCGCGTTTCCGACGAGGTTGCCGTCCGCTCTCTCGACTACGACGGCGTGCAACTTCTTGCCACGATAGGCGACGACAAAAACCTTGCTTCGTTTGATCTCAAAGGCGAAAACGTGTTTGAACTTCCCGCCGACTCGAAAGTCGTGCTTGGCGTGAAAGAAGCACTTAAAGGACTCGAAATAATCAAATAAAGTGCCGTTTCGTGCAAAACGAAACGAATTGAATAAAGACAACACAGCAAGAAAATGATAAGTATTTTTGACAGCGACATAAACGAATTGACGGCATACGTTGCGAAAAACGCGACCAAAGTTTACGCTTACGACGAGAGTAAAGCATTACCTGTCAGCGAGCATAGCGAACTGATTTTGACCAAGGACAGCGCATACGAACTCGGCGGAAGCGATATGCCTTGCGCCGCCGCAACCGTCATTACCGGCAATTTGCCCATCGAAAACAAAATCGTTTTGGTCGGCAAAGAACTAAAAGAAATCAAGAACGATTGCAATTATGCAAAAATAGTCATTCTCTCGGTCAAAGACACTGCCGAGGACGAACAGGCTATTTTCGACCTTGCCAAATCTTTGGAATACGCAAAGTACAAAGAGAACGTTCAAGGCTTTATGATGCGCACGTCAGTCATTAAGCAACGCGAACAAGTCAGAGTGTCAAAGACTGCCATCAAGCGCGGTTTATCTTTCGAAGCTCTCGGCGCAACCACAATCAAATCGTATTTGGCAAAAGATGTCGTCGAAGCGGTTACCGTAATTTTTGTTGCTGATGCCCGAATCGATTTCATACCGTTGCAACAGTTTTCATCTCACACTTCTCAAATTCTGTCTGCCTTCAATCACATTCTCGACAACGTACTCGTGGACTGCGCGCATTGCAATTTGAAGGAGATTTGCGACAAAGTGGAGGGTATGAGGGAACTGCATATGCATCTGGTGCGATAATTCGAGTATAATTTTGTCAGGCACGGCTTGTTCCAAAATCATGTACGCTATGTACATCGGGTTTTGTCTTAAGCCGTGCCTTTCTTGTTCTTCCTCTCAATATCGCGGTTTTGTTGTTGTACTCTACAAGAGTGTAGGGGAAAACCTAAAATAAAACATCACCCCTCCCCTTCGGGCTTTCCCCTATTGCTCAAACTTACGACATTTCTCTGCAAAATTGCACATCGTTCGCAAGAGGGGAAGTCGGCACTCACATAAATAGGGGCATTTCTCTACTTATGCCACTGCGCTTTGTGCGCCAGGCAGTGGCCAACGGACGGCGCAGTCGCTT
>URIX01000006.1 GCA_900547975.1 uncultured Eubacteriales bacterium
AGCGACTGCGCCGTTTGGGTGCGAAGCTGGCGCACAAAGCGCAGTGGCATAATGAGAGGACGATACCTATCTATGTGAGTGCCGACTTCCCCTCTTGCGAACGATGTAAAGTTTGATAGAGAAATGACGCAAGTTTGAGCAATAGGGGAAAGCCCGAAGGGAAGGGGTGATGTGTTTTTTAGAATACACGCCGTCAAACTTTTGTAGAGGAAGAACAACCCCGTGAGGAAGGGGGAAGCTGTATTTTTGAAATTTTGCAAAAAACTTGTGGATTTATAATTATAATTGTTTATAATGGATTCAAAGAGGTTATTATGCAAGACATCAAGGAATCGAGAAAAATAATCAACGAAGTTGACGAACAGATGGCGCGCTTGTTTGAAAAACGTATGCAAGCGTGCGAGCAAATCGCACTTTACAAAAAGCAAAACGGACTGAGCGTTCGCGACAGCGAGAGGGAAGAACAAGTTGTTGCCAACAACGCAAAACTCATCGAGTCGCCCGCACTCGTGCCGTATTACAAGGATTTTATCCGCGCCACTATGGACGTTTCTTGCAAATATCAATCGTCGCTTATGCGCAAAATGCGCGTGGCGTATTGCGGAACGGAAGGAGCGTTTGCGCATATTGCGGCAAAAAAGATGTATCCCGATTCCGAATACGTTGCGTTTTCTAACTTTCAAGACGCATACGCGGCGACCGAAAACGGCGATTGCGATTGCTCGGTGCTTCCTCTCGAAAACAGTTACGCGGGCGAAGTGGGCGAGGTTATGGATTTGATTTTTTCGGGCGCGCTTCACATCAACCAAGTTATAGACGTTGCCGTCGTTCACAATCTCATTGCAAAGGACGGCGTGTCCATCGAAGATATAAAAACCGTCGTAAGTCATCCCCAAGCGCTCGCGCAATGCGAGGAATATATTAAAGCGCACGGCTTTGAAACGAGAGCGTACTCGAACACCGCTCTTGCGGCAAAGTACGTTGCAGAGGCGCAAGACGGCGCGGTTGCGGCAATCGCTTCCGACGAAACGGCAAGCATATTCGGCTTGACCGTTCTCGATTCACACATAAACGACAACCACAACAACACCACTCGATTCGCGGCGTTTTCGAGGGCGGAAAATATCCCCGTATCTATGGGCAAGCGCGAGGACGAAAACTTTATTTTGGCGTTCACCGTTCAAAACGAATCGGGTGCGCTCGCAAGCGCGCTCAACATTATAGGCGCGCACAACTTCAATATGCGCACGCTTCGTTCCCGTCCTATGAAAGACTTGCAGTGGAACTATTATTTCTACATAGAAGCAGAGGGCAACGTTCGCACGGAAAACGGCAAGGATATGCTTCAGGAACTGTCCGCTCTTTGCGCAAAACTCAAACTTGTGGGCAGTTACTTTGCCGACAACGTGAGGTGAGTATGGTTTTTAACGTGAAAGCAGGCGAAAACGGTTACGATGTGGCCGTGGGCAGAGGAATTTTGTCAAATGTCGGCAAACTTTTGAATCTTGATAGGCGCGTGCTTGTCGTCACCGACGACGGCGTGCCGACAACCTATTCCGAAAATGTTGAAAAAGCCTGCGAAAAGTGCGTGAAAGTATGCCTAAAACAAGGCGAGCAAAGCAAGAATTTCGACAATTTCAACCTGCTTTTGCACACAATGCTTCAAAACGATTTCACGAGAAAGGATTGCGTGGTCGCGGTCGGCGGCGGCGTCGTGGGAGATATAGCGGCGTTTTCGGCTTCTTGCTATATGCGCGGAATCGAGTTTTACAACGTGCCGACAACCTTGCTTTCCCAACTCGACTCGTCCATAGGCGGAAAAACCGCAATAGATTTCGAGGGCGTAAAAAACGTCGTGGGAAGTTTCTATCAACCCTCGAAAGTCATCATTGACGTAGACACGCTCGACACGCTTGAGAAAAGGCAGTTGCACGCTGGGCTCGTCGAGGCGATAAAGATGGCGGCAACGTCCGACAAAAACCTTTTCGAGCGCATAGAAAAAAGCGAGAACTTGAAAGACGATTTGCTTGAAATCGTGCAAGCCTCGCTCGCAATAAAAAAGGACGTCGTCGAAAAAGACCCCAAAGAAAAAGGACTTCGCAAAGTGCTCAACTTCGGGCATACGCTCGGACACGCAATAGAGAGCGAACAAAAAGGCGCGCTTCTGCACGGCGAATGCGTGGGCATAGGTATGTTGCCTATGTGCTCGGAAGAAGTTGAAAAAAGACTTGAAAAAGTGCTGAAAAAATACGATTTACCCACCGCCGCAAACAGCGATAAAAACGAACTTTTGCGCCTTATGACTCACGACAAAAAAGCGGATGGAAGCAAAATCCGCACTGTCGTCGTGAACGAGATAGGCTCGTTTGAATTTGCGGATATGACGGCAAAAGAAATTCTTGACAGAGAGGATAGATTATGAAAAACACGTTCGGACAAAGTGTAGCCTTGACCGTATTCGGTGAAAGTCACGGCGCAGGCGTAGGCGTCGTTCTCGACGGCTTGTGTTCGGGAATCGACGTACGCGACGAGGATATAAAAACGGCTCTTGCTTTGCGCGCGCCGTCTATGTCCACCGACACCGCAAGGCGTGAAAGAGACGAGTTTCAAATCCTCTCGGGAGTGTTTAACGGAAAGACTACAGGCACGCCGATTTGCATTTTCATACCCAACGAAAACACGGATTCCAAATCCTACGAATACGGCGTTGCTCGCCCCTCGCACGCAGACTATGCGGCGTTTTGCAAGTACGGCGGATTTGAAGATTATAGGGGCGGCGGACACTTTTCGGGCAGAGTTACGACAGGTATCGTCGCGGCGGGCGCGATACTCAAAGGCGCGTTGAGGAACGTCGGCGTTACGATAGGCACGCATATACTCGAATGTGACAACGTGCGCGATAACGAGTTTAACGATATACAAAACGAGGTTTTAACCATCGATTGTGCAAAATTCCCCGTATTGAACGAGGAAAAGGGCAAAGAAATGATTGCTCGCATAGAGCAGGCAAAGGCAAATCTCGACAGCGTGGGCGGCATAACGCAAACGGCGATAGTCGGCGTTCCGTCGGGCGTCGGCGAGCCTATGTTCGACAGCGTAGAGGGCGTGCTTTCTCACGCGCTTTTCGCAATCGGCGGCATTAAAGGCATAGAGTTCGGCAAGGGCTTTAATATGAGCAGAATGCACGGCTCGACCGCAAACGATTCTTTCGCCGTTGAGAACGGAAAGATAATCACGGCAACCAACAACAACGGCGGCATAAACGGCGGCATTTCAAACGGTATGCCCATACTCTTTAACTGCGCGGTTAAGCCCACACCGTCCATAGCGCAAAAGCAAAACACCGTCGATTTCGTAAACGGAAAAGAAAGACAAATCGAAATCGTCGGCAGACACGACCCTGCAATCGTAAGGCGAGTATGCCACGTTATAAACGCCGTGAGCGCGCTTGCCATATGCGATTTGCTCGCTCAAAGATACGGCACGGACGTTTTCAGAAAAGGCATAAAAGAATGAAGTACGGACTTATCGGCGAAAAACTTTCGCACAGTTATTCGTGCGAAATACACGCGTTAATCGCTTCTTACGATTACGAACTTAAACCGCTTGCAAAAGACGAAGTGGCAAATTTTTTGCAAGAGCGTGCTTTTTGCGCGATAAACGTCACTATACCCTACAAGGAAGTCGTCATACCTTATCTCGACGTCATATCCGATGAGGCAAGGGCAATCGGCGCGGTGAATACCATAGTCAACAAGAACGGAAAACTTTTCGGCTACAACACCGACTATTACGGCATAAAAGCGTTGTTTGACAAGGCGAATATAGATCCCGCCGGCAAGGACGCGCTCGTGCTCGGCACGGGCGGAACGGCAAAGACGGCAAGCGCGGTTCTTTGCGCACTGGGCGCAAAGAGCGTCACGAAAGTATCTCGCTCTAAAAAAGACGGCGCAATCGACTACGACGAAGCAAAGGAAAGAAAGGATACGCAGATAATTTTCAACGCAACGCCCGTCGGTATGTATCCGAGTGACGAGCAACAGCCGATAGATTTGCAAAGTTTTTGCAATCTCGAAGGCGTGCTTGACGCAATATATCATCCGCTTTGCACCAACCTCGTGTTGCAAGCAAATGACAAGGGTGCAAAGGTGACAGGCGGCTTGTATATGCTCGTCGCGCAAGCGGTGTATGCGTCGAGATTGTTCCTCGGAAAAGATATTTCGGACGTAAGAAAGGACGAAATCGAAAGCGTGTACGAAAAGATACTCGCAAAGAAGCAAAACGTCGTTCTCGTCGGTATGCCGTCGTCGGGAAAATCCACGATAGGCAAGAGGGTTGCAAGAATCCTCGAAAGAGAGTTTGTCGATACGGACAGCGAAATAGAAAAGAAAATAGGAATGCCCATAGCCGACTTTTTTGCAAAGTACGGCGAAGCGGAATTCAGAAAAACAGAGAGCGAAATTATAAACGAAGTTTCAAAAAAGAGCGCGGCGGTGATTGCTACGGGCGGCGGCGCGGTGCTTGACAAAAACAACGTAAACGCATTGAAGCGCAACGGCAAAATTGTGTTTCTGGACAGGAAAATGCAGGATTTGGTGGCAACAAAATCGCGTCCGCTGTCCTCGAATACCGACGATTTGAAAAAACTGTACGAAAAACGCTATCCCGTATACAACGCGTGCGCGGATGTGATAATCGTGAACGACACAAGCGTAAACAAAGCCGCATACGCAATCGCAAAGGAATTTGAAAAATGAAAATACTCGTTATCAACGGTCCTAACATCAATATGCTCGGAATCCGCGAGCCGCAAATTTACGGCAATCGCACCTATTCCGACCTTTTGGAAAAAATAAAAGCGTACTGCAATTCAAAAAATATCGAGGTTGAGTGCTTCCAGTCCAACCACGAGGGCGCGCTCATCGACAAAATCCAAGAGGCGTATTTTGAAAAATTCGACGGAATCGTGATAAATCCGGCAGGGTATACGCACACGAGCGTTGCAATCGCAGACGCACTCAAAGGCGTTGATATTCCGTTTGTCGAAGTGCATATCTCAAAAGTGGACGAAAGAGAGGACTTCCGCAAGCTAAGTTTTGTCAGAAACTATGCGCTCGCAACAATTTCGGGCAAAGGATTCGAGGGATATTTAGACGCGATAAAAATGCTCGAAAACTTGCAAAAATAACGCAAAAAACTAATATAATTGCCGCTCGAACGGCATAAAAAACGACGAAAAAACGCAAAAAATAAGCGAAAAATCGCATAAAAATCGGTACTAAAATTAGCATAAAAACATTATAAAATCGCAAAAAATGAGAGTAAAAATCGAAAAATCCACAGCCGAAGGCGCAGTGATTGCGCCGCCGTCAAAGAGCCTTGCGCATAGGCTTATGATTGCGTGCGCGCTGTCGCAAAATGGCGGAAAAGTCGTCGGAATTTCGGACAGCGAAGATATGGCGGCAACTCTCGATTGCATAAAGGCTCTCGGCATAACATCGCAAAAAAACGGCGATACGGTTATGTTCAAAAGAGAGCGTAAAAACACCGAAACCGACGAAAACAACTCAAAAACGCAAGGTTTTGCAAACGACGGAAACGGCGTGTATGCAAACGGCAAAAACAATGTGTATGCAGTGGGCGATTGCTTGAAAAACGCAAAGGTTTTCGATTGCAGAGAGAGCGGAAGCACGCTTAGATTTTTTCTTCCGATTGCCGCCGCTTTTTTTGATAAAGCGGTGTTTGTCGGTTCGAAAAGATTGCTCGAAAGAGGCGTGGAAGTATACGAAAAGGCACTTGGCGAAAAGGGCGTGAAAGTGGTTTGCGACGGCGAAAAAATCGTATTGTCGGGACGGCTTAAAAGCGGAATTTACACTTTGCGCGGCGACGTGAGCAGTCAATACGTTTCGGGACTTTTGTTTGCGCTTCCTATGCTCGACGGCGACAGCGAGATTAGAGTTCTTCCGCCCGTCGAGAGCAGAGCGTATATAGATTTGACAATCGACGTGTTGAAAAAGGCGGGAATCGAGATTGCCGAAAAAGAGAAAAACGTGTTCTCAATCAAAGGCAATCAACGCTACGGCGGCGGCGAATACGTCGTCGAGGGCGACTGGTCAAACGGCGCAATGCTTCTTGCTTTTAACGAACTCGGCGGCAATGTCGAAGTCGTAGGTCTTGACGAAAACAGCGTTCAGGGCGACAAAATTTGCAAGACTATATTCAAAGAATTGAACGAGAAAAAAGCGGTTATAGACCTTGCGAATTGTCCCGATTTAGCCCCGATTGCGTTCTGCATGGCGGCAGTGAAAGAGGGCGCAACATTCGTCGGCACAAGGCGACTCAAAATAAAAGAGAGCGACAGAGCGCAGGCTATGGCGCAAGAACTCGCGAAGTTCGGAATCGACGTCGAAGTGCGCGAAAACGAGGTTGTTGTGCGCAAAAACGATATAAAAACGCCGGATTGTGCGATTTGCGGTCACAACGACCATAGAATCGTGATGGCGTGCAGTATTCTTTTAAGTGCGGTCGGCGGCGTTATCGACGGCGCGGAAGCGGTGAAGAAAAGTTTTCCGAATTTCTTTGAAACGATAGGAAAACTCGGGGTGAAGTATGAAATTGAATAAGAATATGAAAATTCTTGTCGTCGGATTGGGACTCATAGGCGGCAGTTACGCAGAGGCACTTTCAAAAAAGGGCTATGAGGTCGGCGCAATCGACAAGAGCAAAGAGGCGATTGATTTCGCACTCGAAAAGGGTTATATCGCAAGCGGCTCTACAAAAGTCGAGAGTGAATACGTCGGCAAATTCGGCTTAATCGTGTTTGCGCTTTATCCGCATACATTCGTCGAATGGATTGAAAACAATCAAGACTGCTTCAAGTCCGGCGCGGTGATAACCGACGTTACCGGCGTAAAGGGCGGCGTTGTGGAAAAGGTGCAGAGCGTGCTTCGCGGCGATGTGGAATTTGTAAGCGCGCACCCGATGGCAGGCAGAGAATGTTCGGGCGTCGAGAACGCAAAAGCGGAAATTTTCGACGGCGCGAATTACATCGTCGTGCCGACCGAAAAAAATACGCAAAGCGCAATCGAACTTTGCGAGGATTTGGGAAGACAACTCGGCTTCAAACATATATGTACGCTCACCGTAAAACAACACGACGAGATGGTGGGATTCCTTTCCCATCTCACGCATTGTATCGCGGTTTCGCTTATGGTGTGCAAAGAGAGCGAACATCTTGCCGATTATACGGGGGATTCCTTCCGCGACCTCACCAGAATCGCAAAGATAAACGACGAGATGTGGTCAGAGTTGTTCCTTGCAAACAAAGACGAGATAGTCGAGCAAATGGACCTTTTCGAGCGACATTTCGACAAACTCAAAAAGTGTATCGAGTCTGACGACAGAGAAGGTATACGAGAGATGATGCGCCTTTCGACCAAGCGTCGCAAGGTTTTCGATAAATGCAACGAGGTGAAAGAATGAATTTGGAATTCAAAAGAAAACTGCCCACATTGCAAGAGATAAAGGCAATGTACCCCATAGACGAGCAACTCGCCTCTAAAAAAAAGGCGACCGACGACGCGCTCGAAGCGATATTCGAGGGCAAGGACTCAAGACTCGTGCTTGTGATAGGTCCGTGTTCGGCGGACAGAGAGGACGCCGTGCTCGACTACATTTCGAGATTGCGCACGGTGCAAGAAAAGGTCAAGGATAAAATCCTCATCGTGCCGCGCATTTACACCAACAAACCGCGAACGACGGGCGACGGATACAAGGGAATGTTGCACCAACCCGACCCCCACGCAAGCGAGAATATGCTCAAAGGTCTTATCGCAATCCGCAAACTGCACATAAAAGCGTTGAGCGAAACGGGCTTTTCCTGCGCGGACGAAATGCTCTATCCCGAAAATCACCTCTATTTGTCCGATGTGCTTTCCTACGTCGCGGTCGGCGCAAGGTCGGTTGAAAATCAGTTCCACCGCCTTACCGCAAGCGGTTTGGACATTCCCGTCGGTATGAAAAACCCCACGAGCGGCGATTTGGCGGTTATGATGAATTCCATTCGTGCCGCACAACACCCGCACACGTTCGTGTACACGGGATGGGAAGTCAACTCGAAAGGCAATCCGCTCGCTCACGCCATTTTGCGCGGTTCGGTGGACAAAAACGGTCAGACCATACCCAACTATCACTACGAGGATTTGCGCAGACTCGCGGATTTGTACGCACAAAGCGGACTTGCAAATCCCGCCGTCATCGTGGACACCAACCATTCTAATTCCGCAAAACGCTTCTACGAGCAACCGCGTATCGCAAAGGAAGTTTTGCACAGTATGCGCGAGTCGTCAGACATCAAAGACATCGTCAAAGGACTTATGATAGAATCCTACATCGAGGAAGGAGCGCAATCCCCCGACGGCGGCGTGTACGGCAAATCCATCACCGACCCGTGCCTCGGCTGGCAGGACACCGAGAGATTGATTCTCGACATTGCGGAAACGCTTTGATAATGAAGCGAAGTTTGGATTCAACGACAACTCGATTTGAGGTTGTAAAGAAAATCAATATTGAGAGATACAAGCGATTTACATAAATAACTGAAAAAAATGAACGGATAATTAAAGAAAAACGGCAATTTTGCGCAGCACAAGCAAGTATCCCGAGCGACCACGCTCGGGATACTTGCTTTGTAAGAAGATATTTAAGGGAGAAAATCACAATGCTTGTGAGCATTGACAATTTGTTTTTCAATTTCTTTGTGCTTTTATTATAAGCATAGATTCGCGCATTAGTCAATAGAAATATGAAAAAAATTTCACATTAATTTTTGATTTTTTGTTTTAGAGAAAATATGGTCTGCCCGATGAGCAGTTTTGGTTGTTAATTGACGAGGAGCAGACATTTTTATCGAAATTGATACAAATCGCTTGTCAAACGTCGCGAATTAGTGTAAGATAACTCTTGCTTTGGAGGCATAGCCCAGTTGGTTAGAGCGCTACGTTGACATCGTAGAGGTCATAAGTTCGAGTCTTATTGTCTCCACCAGTTTTGCAAAAACCCTACTGTTTAGTAGGGTTTTCTGTTTTTTATAGTTGATTTTATTGCGTGGAATTGCGTGGAATTGCGGCGGTTTTCGTGGGTTTTATTACATAATTTATTACATAATTTTTCAAAAAATCACAACAAAGAAACTGCTTTTGTTTTGTCGTCTTCTGTGTGGTGCGCATAAGTTTTAACAACTTGTTCGAGCGTATCACCGATTAGCGCGGCAATAACGCCAAAATTTGCGCCTTTGGACATAAGCAACGAGACATAGGAATGTCGCAAATCGTGAATGCGGATTTTCTTTACGCCCGACTTTTCAATGCCTTTCGTCATAGCGTATTGTATGGCGTTTAGCGATACGGGGGTAGTGCCGCCGAATAAATAGTCGTTCGAGGCTGTACCTTTTGTTTTTTGAGCAATCCACGCATTGATAACGTCCTTTGCTTTGTTGGGTAACGGAACATAGCGCGATTTATAGTTTTTTGTTTCCGTTATGTGATAAGGCGAGCCGTCCATAGTTTTGCGCGAGAGTGTGCCGTGTATATAGAGTTGCTTTCCGTCGTAGTCTTCTGTGCGCAGTGCTTCAAGTTCGCCAACGCGGCAACCGCAGTAAAAAAGGGTGGTGAAGATTGCGCAATGTCGCAAATCGTCAATAGAGGCTATGAAACGCTCAAATTCCGCTTCCGTCCATATTTGGCGAGGTTCTTTATTGATTTTGCGTTTCGGCATTTTAACGCCTTTAAGCGCGTCGTCAAGACCATAATGCTCAACGCACCAAGAATAAAAGACGGTGAACTGCCCATAAATCTTTTCCAACGTTTTTTGCGAATAAAGTTTGCCGTTATGGGTTTTTGCCCAGAGTTGGTCTTGCCAAGCAATTATATCTTGTTTGTTGACTGTTTGCATATCTCTGCCTGCAAAAAAGTCGTCGTAATGCTTTCTCGCGGTGTGTATAAAGTCATACAGAGAACTTTCTTTTACATTGTTTCTTGCAAATCCGAGATACTCGCGGCGCGCGAGTTCATAACGCACTACGACCTTTCCGTTATACTTTTGCGGCGCGGCGAGGTATTCTTCCATAAACTTCTCGTATGCTTGTTTGGCAAGTTTTTTTGTTTTGAATCCGCAAAGTTTCTTTTGCTTGCGACCGTCGGGCGTTTGTACATAAAAATAGATGTCATACAAAGTTCCGTTCTTCTTGGTTTCGCGTTCTTGAATGTTGTACTTAAATGTATTTGGCATAGTTTAATCGTCAATATCTTCTGTGTCAGATGCTACTTCGTCAAGGTCAATTTCATCGCTTAAACTACTCATTTCGCCATTTCCGATAGACAGAGATTGCCTATACTGTTCAGCAAGCATAGTAGTCTTAAACTCGGCTGTTGGGGCGAGTTCTTGAACGAGATTTTGAAGTTCGTCTATCGATATGGCAAAGAATTCTTTTCTAAAATTTACTTTATTTACGCGTTGATTTGTTAGTATCTTATGCATCTTGTTTTCTAATGACACAGCATCATCAGAGAATATCATACCGTGAATATCAAACGGGAAAGGAACAGATGCACTTCCAAGTTCATCTACGCGTTCTTGGGGATTCAATCTTCTCGTCATACCAATTTTGAAAACATTATCACCAAAAGAGCCAAGATTGCTGATTATATATACATATCCTGCCTTACCATTTTGAAGATTGATAATATCTTCTTTCTTGCTCTCAACTTGTTCAAGTTGTGAATTGATTTCGTTGATGCGGTCGTTGATTTGGATTTGTCTTTCTTCGTCGGCATCTTGCAATTGTTCTTGAAGATTAAGGATTTCATTGCGATACTTGCGTTCTTCTTCCTCAACCTTTTTACGTTGTTGTTCAAGCAATTTACGCTCTTCCGTTTCTTGACGCATTTGTTCACGCAATGCTCGTTGCTCTTCTTTGACACGTTCACGGATTGTGTAATACTCAAATTCGATTTGCACGACATTTTTATATAGCGTTTCAATTTCGCCGATGAAGTGGACAAGGGTGTTTACAATCGTTTGGTTTCCGTCCGAGGCGATTTTCAAATACTTTTGAATTACATTGTCAACGGATTTTAAGGACACGTCAAGTTTGTTCCCGTTCATTGAGAAAATAATGTTTTGAAGTTCCGCCTCTAATGCCATAGTCATCAAAATGTAAATGGCTTTATTTGCTTTTGTGGTGTATTTCGCAAGATATTTTTGCGTAACAGTATCAATAGCGGCGCGGTTATCTTTTAGTTTTTTCCTCAAATCTTTCATATCCATACTGTGTGTATGCAATATGACTGACGGGGAGTATAGCACATCGTCTTCTATGATTGAGAATTTGCTCGAGAATTCTCGTCGTGCGCTTTCGGGAGCGGTGCACACTTTGTAATAAAAGTCTTCCGATTCAAACTGATTCATAAAACTTTTATATAAGGGTTTAATTTTTGCAACTTTTTTACTTGCAGTTTCCCAATCTTTTATCGCTTTTTGCAATGAATCGTTAGTATTTGACAATTCCTCGGTTTTGCTAATAATTTCGGTGTTAATTCTTGCAAGTTTTTTGTTTCTATCATCAATTTGGCGGTCGATTTTGTTAAGAGCCTCTGCTTGAACTTGACGCATTAAAGCCTCTTTATCTGCCAAACGCTTTTCAATCGAATCCAATGTAGCTTTTCTTTTTGCAACAGCCTCACAGTCTTTGCAAACGCCTTTATCGTTTACTTTGACAAATAATCCTTTCTTTCCACAAATAGTGCATTTTCCCATAGTAATCCTCCAAAAAATTAAGATAATATCTAAAAATAATATACCTTATATACCTTATACAAAATCAAATATCTCGAATCAATTTTACTGCCTTGCCGAGTATGCGGAACTGGTCAAATTCGTTCTCAAAAATGCGTCTCGTGTCATACTCGGGGTTGTTTGGGACAAGGTCAACATATTTATTCCCGGGCGAATACACAACTTTTTTGATTGTGGCTTCGTCGCCGTTGTAGATGATGACTGCCGTTGCGCCGCTATCCACGCTGTCGGCGCGCAGGACAAGCACACGGTCGCCGTCAAGTATCTTCGGGTACATAGAGTTGCCACGGACTTGAAGCACGAAATAATCGCTTGCAGGACGTCCGCCAAGCATTTCAAGCGGTATAGAGATAAGGTCGCCTGTGCTTAATTCTTCGACCGCGCCATCAAAACCAGCCTTGATTATGCCAATCACTCGGAACGGAACGATAGCGTCAGGCACATACGCGTTGTCTATTGTACGCGAATGCGCGCTCGCGTCACGTCCGAGAAGATAGTCAACGGATACGCCGAAATAATCGGCAATCTTAAAAATCGTTTTTTGGTCGGGTTCAAACAATCCGTTCTCCCATCCCGAAAGAGTTTGTTGCGAAATATTAAATAATCGGGCAAGTTGAGTTTGTGTCAGCTTTTTTGCCTTTCGTAATTCTTTTATTCTATTCATTTGCTCTCTCCTAAAAACCATACAAGTATACCTTGTATTTTTAGTATACCAACACAACTTGTATTTTTGCAATATCTCACACGAAAAAAAATACCAACTAAATTTGTAAAAAGTATTGACATATCGGTAAAATCGGTATAATATGTATCCATACAAGGAAAACTTGTACAAACAAGGAGAGAGAAATGGAAAGAGGAGCAAATCAAGTGGAAAAACAAATTGTTTGCAAAGATGACTTTTTGAGCATTTTGAAGCAGTCGAAACTATCGTGTCGCGAACTTGCAAAAGTCAGCGGCGTGAGGCAATCGACAATCGAAAAATGGGTTTATTGCGGCGCACAAATGTCGCTTGAAAACGCAATCATAGTGCTTGCCGCACTTGGTTACAAATTGACAATAGAGGAGGGGCTATGACGTTTAAGGAACTTCTAAAACACAAAGGTATCACACAAGAAGAACTTGCACGAGCTGTGGGTGTCTCACAATCGGCAGTATCGGCGTGGTGTTGCGGCGAGTGTAGACCGAACACGGCAAAACTCGGAAGAATTGCCAAAGCGTTGGGCGTATCGATAAACAAACTCGTTGCAAGTTTTGAGCAGGAGTGAGAAATGACTTACATAGAACGCGAAGAAATTATGAGCAGAGACGTTATGACGGGTGCGGATATTCAGAAACTGCAAGGGTGCAACGCATCGCAAGCAAGTCGTATCATCACCGACATCAAATACGTCATTGAAAAACGGGGTGACAAACCGCGTATCAACCAGCGAGGGAAACTGCACACGCAGGACTACTGCGATTACTACAACATCAAAAGATTTTGAGCGAGGGATATGATGAAAACATTTACAAAACAAGAACTTAAAGAGATTTTGAGAAAACACAAACTTTGGTTGAAAGATAGCGACCAACAAGACGCAGAGCGTGCGAACTTGTCGGGTGCGGACTTGTCGCGTGCGAACTTGTCGGGTGCGGACTTGTCGTGTGCGGACTTGTCGTGTGCGGACTTGTCGTGTGCGAACTTGTCGGGTGCGGACTTGTCGTGTGCGAACTTGTCGGGTGCGAAAAACATTCCTTTTGTACCTTACGCTTGCCCAGACTTCGGCTCGTTCATAGGTTATAAAAAAGCACGAGGCTTGATTGTGGAACTCGAAATATTGAGCGACGCAAAACGTGTATCGGCAACGGGAAGAAAGTGTCGGTGCGACAAAGCGAAAGTGTTGTCAATTCAAAACATAGACGGTACACCGAGCGTTAATTCGAGCGTTGCAAGCGATAGAGATTCAAAGTTCATTTATAAGGTGGGTGAAATAGTCACGGTTGACGACTTTGACGAAAACCGTTGGAACGAGTGTTCGACCGGTATTCACTTTTTTATAAACAGACAAGAGGCGGTGAATTACTAATGAGAATCGACAAATTTATGAACGAACTTTCAAAGATGATTTTTGAACACGGCGACACCTGCAAGGTGATGACCGTCATCGCCAAAAAGAGCGCAGAGCAAGAAAGAAAAAGCAACCTGCATCCGAGTATGGCACAAGCACTCGCGCCGTTCACGAAAGGACTTGCAAAATGAACAAATATCGAATTGTTGAAAAGGATTTGTGTTGGCGCGGCGAGTTCCTTCGCAAAGTGTATGTCGTCGAAAAGTATACGTTTTTGAAAAACGGTTTCCACTTGATGGATTGGGTACAAATAACAACTGATTTTTGGCATAAGGAAGAAGCCGAAAACTGGTTAAATAAAAAACTTTGTGAAGAACAAATCGACGATATGCGGTTAGCGAAAAGGGAAGCCGAACAGGCAAAACACCCGAAAGAACCGCCAAAGAGAGTTGTACATCGTTACACGGCAGAATCGGACAGCATACTCGAACCGTGGGGCGTTGGAAAAATAACGTCGAGGCTTGATGAAAGAACAGGCTCGGCAGATAGATGAGGGATATAAAAGATGAACAAATTTAGAACTTTAAGAGCGGACGAGTTGGACTGCCGCGTAGGAACTTGCAACGATAAAGGCTTTTCATTGTTGCTGTACAAAGACGCACGGTGCGACCAAAACGTCCTTGACGAAACCGTCGGCGCGGAGAACTGGCAAAGAGACCATAAGGAAGTCAAAGGCAATCTTTTTTGCGGCGTGTCGATTTGGGATGAGAGCAAAAAGCAATGGATTACCAAATGGGATTGTGGCGTTGAAAGCAACACCGAGAAAGAGAAAGGCGAGGCTTCTGATAGTTTCAAGCGTGCGTGCTTCAACTGGGGTATCGGCAGAGAACTCTATACGGCACCGTTTATTTACATCAAAGGCAACACCGAAAAGAACTCAAAGGGCAATCTCGTACCGACGTTCAAGCGTATGGAAGTCGGCGAAATCGAGTACGAAGACGGCAAGATAACGCAACTCGTCATTTTGGGTGACGGACAAGCGATATTTACATACGGCAAACGAGGCTCTCAAACGCAAAATAACGAACGTCAGCCAAAAAACGAGCAATCTTACGGTAACAATGCCGAGATGACCTTGATGCAAGCCTACGAGATGAAAACGGCAAAAGGGACGGCATACGGCGCACTAAAAGACGAAAACCTTGAATACATCATCGAACATTCAAAGGTTGAAAGTAGCGTAAAGGCGGCAAAGATGATATTGGAAGACAGACGAACATCGGAAGATTTAATGCCGCTCGGAGATGATGACGTTCCGTGGAATTGAGGTGAACGATGAAAATCAAAGCAACATTTACAAGAGCATTGCAGGGCGAGTTCGGGGCGCACGAAGTGACTTTCACAACTTACGACAAAAACGCCGTCTTGCAACTCAAAACACAGGACAGAACAAAGCCGTTGAGCCTTGAAGTGAAACAGTACCGGGAACAACGCTCGCTTGACGCAAACGCATACTTCCACGTCCTCGTCAGCAAGATTGCCGAAATGGACTATCAGAGCATTGACGATGTGAAGCGACAACTTGTGTGTGACTACGGAACGGTCGCGTTTATAGCGAGAATCCCGGCAAGCGCGAACCTCGACGACATCTATAAGTATTCAAGGCTTATCGGCGAAAGCAAAGGAACGAAAGAGCTGTGCAACGACTGGTACATATTCAAGCCGACGCACACGCTCGACACGAAAGAGATGTCAAGGCTTATCGAGGGAACTGTCCAAGAGGCGCAACAACTCGGCATAGAAACGAGAACGCCCGAACAACTGCAAGAACTCTTATCACTTTGGGGGCAAAAGGAATGAACTACATCGAACGAGAAAATGCCAACAAAAGGAAGTGGACATACAACTTTGGAGAAATCATCGATACAAGCGGCATATACATCCTCACGAGGATAGACGAGAACGGAATAAAGTATGCATATGTTGGTCAAGCAAAACGCATATTGACAAGGCTTGCGCAACATCTCGATGGATACCAACATATCGATTTGAGTTTGAAAAAACACGGGTTATTTTGTTCTGACAATCTGACGGGATGGAACTTAAACATAATAGCCTGCTCGATTGATGACTTGGATGAAAGGGAGCGTCACTACATCAAATACTGCGCCGACAGAGGCTATCAGTTGCGAAATAAGACGGCTGGCGGACAAGACAAAGGCAAGCACGGAATTGCTCCCAACAAGCCGCCAAAGGGCTACTACGACGGCGTGGCGCAAGGCGAAAAGAATGTCAAAAAACAAGTCGCAATTTTGTTTGAAAAATACCTTGACGCAAGCATAAAAGGCGCACCGAACAAAATCAAAGAACGCAAGCTAAACGAGTTTTTCGATTATATCAAAACCGACAATCTAACGGGGTGAATTATGGATTTTAAGAAACCATTGACGGAAAATATGAAGCAAAAGGCAAGGGCGGTTGTGGACTATCTAAAAGCCAACGAACGCTTTGTCGAAAAAGAAGAATTGCAGGCTGTCATCGGTTGCACAAACGAGCGCACCGTGCGTGACGTGATAGCATACGTTGCACTTTATTATCCGATAATCGCAAACAGCAAGCAGAGCGGCTATAAACTCGCGAGACGAATGAGCGACCTCGAAGACGTAAGGCAGACATGGGCGGAACAATCGTCACGGCAAATCGAACTCGAACGGCGTATGCAACCGCTAATCCGTTTCTGCGAAAAGGCAGAGAAAAAACGTGAGGTGAGCAATGGCAGAGTATAACAAAGAGCGGTTCTATTGGCTCAAACTCAAACGCGATTTTTTCAAACGGCACGATATTCAAATCATCGAAGCAATGCCGAACGGGAAAGACTATGTGCTGTTCTACCTCAAACTGATGGTTGAAAGCATAGACCACGAGGGTGAACTTCGATTCAGCGACACGATACCGTACAACGAGCAAATGCTCTCGGTGGTAACAAACACGAACATTGACATCGTAAGAAGCGCAATCAAGTTGCTGACAGAACTAAAATTTGTGGAAATTCTGGACGATAAAACACTGTATCTAAAAGAGGTAAAGCCGCTTATTGAAAGTCAAACAGTAGGTGCGGAAAGGCGAAAACTACAACGCAAGAAAAAGGCTGCAAGGCTAACGGGTGACAAAACGGCGACAAATGTCGCCCAAATGTCACCCACTTGTCACCCACTTGTCACCCTAATGTCACCCACAAAAGAGAATAAGAACGAAAAGAAAAGCGGTGCAAAAGAAAAGTTAGAACAAGAGAAAACTTGTTTGTTAAAGATATTAAAAAATAGAGATTCAATCGCGAGCGTATGCGAGATGTGCAAAAACAATCCTCGTTTTTCAGAAATCAACGATGAAGTGCTTGAATCCCTTGCATATGCAGGAAGCGAGATAGAAACTTTGAACTTTGGCGACAGGACGGTTTGTAGAGAAGATTTTGAACGGCTCATAACAAAGCCGCACGGATTTGACGGGAATATGCTTGTTGAAACAGCAAATGCTGTGTTGGCTTGCAAGGAAACAATAAAAGACCGTCGCTACTACATTCTCGGCATAATAGTGAATCGCTTTATGCGATAGAGGTGGATATGAAAAACAACGTTAAAGCAAATATCTTACTGGCATTCGCCGCAATCTTGCTTATCGGCGTTGTGGTGAGCGGGGTGCTTGCAATGGTCGGTGTTATCCCGAAAGACAAGATATGGATACCGTTCATCGCATTTATAGGCGGCGACGTGATGTTGATAACAACGCTTTTAATAGCACTTGAAAAGATGGACGACGAGTAAGGGGGTACGAGATGGAATATCAAAGACGAAAACCGAGCCGAAACGAGCAGTCGCTTAAAGCGGAAAACGAGTTGAACGGATACCGTGCGAGGGTTGCGCAGATAATGCGATTGAAAGACCGTCGGCGAGAGATAGAGACAAACTATGCGGCAATCCGATGTATCGATTACAGCAAGTTGCGAGTTCAGGGCGGCGCACCGTTCAATGCTATGGTTGACACCGCAGTGCAGTGGGCAGACCTTGAAAAGAAGATTGACGACCTAATTCACCAAAACGAACAAGAACTGCTGATGATTGAATACAAACTCGGCAAACTGACCGAACGAGAACAAACCGTGCTATTCAAGTACTACATAGAGGCACGAACGCTATTGCAAATCGCCGCCGCTATGAATTACAGCATTGACGGTATCAAGAAAATCAAGCACCACGCGTTGCTCAAATACGCGGAACTATAAACGACAGAGAGGAAAATAAAATGTTTGAAATCGACATCATTGAAAGAACAAACAAAGACGACGAGAAAGCATGTCAAGTTGTATGTGCTGAAAGTGAGGCATTTATGTTGGGTTTCCAACGTCCCGACAGCGACGGCGCAAGGATTGTATTCGGCATAAACGCCAGGTCGCCGCGAGAGATTGCCGGACTTTTTGCGACAATACTCAAGCAAATGGACGATTTTTGCGAAAACCACCCCGCCGTTGGTGTTTTGTACAACGCATACAAACTGCAAAAGTTCACCGATCAACTTGGAGCATTTCTTGAAGAAAAAGAACAGCCGAGGGAAGAATGACACAAATATCACTATTTGACGGCGATACACCGTTGAAAATTACAAAGCCGATACGATTGATTGAACTGTTTGCAGGATATGGCAGTCAATCACTTGCGTTGAAGTATCTGAAAGTGCCGTTTGAGCATTGGAAGATATGCGAGTGGGCGGTGAAATCGATACAGGCGTATAAAAACTTGCACTTTGGAGATGACACTTGCGACTATTCAAAAGCGTATTCGGTAGACGAACTCATCGAGATGTTGCTTGCAAAAGGCATATCTGCTGACTACAACGCACCGATGACAAGAGAGCAAATCAAGAGAATGGGTGAGCAAAAGATACGCACAGCATATAACAACATCATTGCGACCAACAACCTTGTGAGTGTCTGCAATGCCCACGCACAAGACTTCGAGATACAAGATACCGACAATTACACCTACATTATGACCTACTCGTTCCCTTGTCAAGACCTTTCAAAAGCGGGCAACGGCGCAGGAATGGCAAAGGGGAGTGGAACACGTAGCGGTATGCTGTGGGAAGTCGAGAGAATACTTGATGAGTGCAATGGCAATCTTCCGCAAATCTTGCTTTTGGAAAACGTCCCCGATGTTATCGGCGCAAACAATGTTAAACACTTTGCACAATGGGTGAAGAAACTTGAACAACTCGGTTATACGAGCAAATGGCAATGCTTGAACGCAAAAGACTACGGTGTGCCACAAAATCGTGACAGGTGCTTTATGGTATCTTGGCTTGGCAATCACTACTATGACTTCCCAACACCGATAAAACTCGAAAAGCGGCTCAAAGATGTTCTTGAAACAAATGTCGATAAAAAGTATTATCTGTCCGGGAAAATTCTTGAAAGTTATGCCGAGTCAAATAGAAAAAACATCATAAATTGCGAAGTCGTCGGGAATCTCAAAGACAAACGCTACAACGAAATGACAAGTCGAGTATATTCCCCGAATGCACTCGCCCCGACAATCAGAACAATGAGCGGCGGTGGCGCAGAGCCAAAAATCATTATGGGGGGGGGGTGAAGATATGAACCAAATCGAAAAAGAAATATTGGCAGTTGACGGCTTCAATCAATCAATCCGTGCCGACCAAACGTGCTTTGGAACTATAACAAGAAACGCAGGCGCAGACCTTAAAAGGAATGGACAAGGTTGTATTGAAATAGTGAGCAGGGCGCACGGTAGCAACAAAGGCGGTGTAGTAAAAAGCGACATATTCCCGACCGTGAGAAAGGCGGCGACAATGGACGGAAACACGGGAATTGTACAACCTGTGATAGGTGCGTTTAGAGGATGTAATCCCGATAATCCATCAGATCGAACGCCCGGGGCACCCACAGAGCAAAGACTTGAAATCAATTCAAGAAATCTATCCAACACACTAACGACGGTTCAAAAAAGACAATTACGGATTCGGAAACTTACACCGAAAGAGTGCGGACGGCTTATGGGGGTGCGTGACGATGACATAGACACGATGTCGGTCAATCAAAGCAACTCGTCTCTTTACCATCTATTCGGTGACAGTATCGTTGTTGATGTGCTTATGGCAATATTCAAACAGATGATTTAGGAGATACGATGACGATTCAAGAGTACAAACAGCAACTATACGATGCGTGCAGGGAACACATCTTCCTTGCACAGCAGGCTCTCGACCGATATGCCACAGCAAAGACCGACCGAGAGCGAGAATATGCAAAAATAGACAACTTACAACACCTTGCCGCTCACAACGCTTTGCAGTGGGCATTGTACAAGGCGAGCGAACTTGAAAGGAGAGAATGATTATGGACAAAGATAAAATCAAATTTGAAATTTCGGATATACACAAACGCTTGGATAAACAAAGAGAGTTTTTTGAATCTATATTGACGGCACACCAGAATGAACTCATACGCTTGAATAGCAAAATTGAGAGCCTATCATATTGGGTCGATTGTGCACAAAAAGACATTAGAAAATATGTTTGCAAATCCGTTTCATCCAAAAAAGCAGAAGCAAACTCGGATAGAGACTCTACGTTGTTTAACAGCGTATGTAAAAACGCCATAGAGGTACGTTATGAAAGTGGCAAATTTACTTTTGTAATAACACTAGACGGGATTAAAAACGCCATTAACGATATGGCGGTAAAAGGAGAACAATTATGAAATTTAGAATAACAGCGACATCGTGTTGGGGCAAAGATGGCAGGATGATTGAACTCTACCCATTTTTGAAAGATAAAGTAAAAATGAAGCAACTAACTACAACGGAAAAAACTCTATATGGTTCTTTCACATATACTCGTGAGGAATATTTTATAGAGATTGCAACACTTGAAGAACTTATAGAACTTGCCAATATGAGCGTTGGAGAAATCATAATACTAACCGATGATGAACCTGAGATTGAAATCTATGACTGTTATAGGGAGTGACTTATGATTTACGGACGAGAGAAAGCAAAAGTGCCTGTTACGGTGATAAACACACCGATAATGCCCAAAGTCGGAATGGAAGATGACGGCAAATGGCAGTATGTGCATAAAACACTTGTCGATTGGGTGCGAGAGCAAGACAAGCGCACGGAACAGCAAATATTAAAGGAAGTTATCGATTGGGCAATAGAACACAACATCGGCACGGTGTACTTGATAGACGAAGAATTTGTCAAGACTGCACTGCTCAACGAGATTGAAAGGAGAAATAAAGAATGAGAGCAATGACTAAAATAACCGAGTTAGAAAAAAAATGCGGCACATTTCGCGAATTTTGCAAAATAAACGGATTAAATGATGGCGATTATTACAGCGCACTCGACTATATCGATTATTGTAACGGATTATCAAGGTCGGATATTTTGAAAATCACGCAAAAATATGAGCCAAATTTCAAAAGTGAAGATTTAGGATTTTGAAAAATCGAACAGTAATATTGTGAGGTGAAAAGAACAATGAGCAGAGAGATACTTTTTAGGGGCAAATGTATAAAAAATGGGGCTTGGGTAGAAGGTTGTCTTGTGAGAGGGAAAGATTATTTTTATGAAACTGAAATGACCACTATATTCTCAACCGGCACAATTTTTTACCCGCACACCGAAACATCAGGATATGACAGGGTTATCACCGACACAGTCGGACAATTTACGGGGTTTTGTGACAATAAGGGCAACAAGATTTTTGAGGACGACATTGTCGTTTTTGACGAGGCAGAAGCCCCCGATACGGAACATGCAGTTGTCGTGTTCGATGATGGCAAGTTCAAATTGAAATACTGCAATTATGGCTATATGGACGATTTAGATGGGGTAACGGCAAAAAGACAAATTATAATCGGGAATATACACGATAATCCCGAAATGTGCGAGGTGAAACAATGAAAACAATTTTAATGTCAATTAAAGCGAGGCATAATCGCAATATTGAAAGCGGTTTGAAAAAATCCGAATTAAGGTTGAAACCGCCGACGTGTGAATTACCATTTAAGGTTCTGACTTATGAAAGTGGTTTTGACGGTCGGCATAAGGTGGTAAACGAATGGATCTGCGACAATATAATACAGTGGCGTATTTGCGTAGGAATACCTGCTCATTTACCGAAAGCAGCTTGCGTTTCCGCAGAGGAAATACGGGAATATAGTGGTAAAAACTATAAAGATGTTTCCGAAATGCGAATAACAAATCTTAAAATCTACGACAAACCGAAAGAGTTGAGCGAGTTTTATAAGAAGAAAACGTGCAATTCGTGTAAGAAATCGGGGTATGTAAGCACCGCTTGTATGTATGACGAAGATTGTAAAGTGCCTATGCCGATAACTCGTGCCCCGCAAAGTTGGTGTTATGTGGAGGAGTTGGAAGAATGACAATCAAAAACGACTTCCCTTGCAAGAACTGCCCGAATAAAGGCTGTGGCGCATATCACGACGTGTGCGAAGCGTACCAAGCGTTCAGGCAGAAGCGTGCAACGAGCAAAAGCGAAGACGCAAAGACGAGATTCGTCGCAAATCACGCACCTTACAGGATTAGGCGGATGGTGAAATAAAAAATAAGGAGAGCGTATGAAAACTGAACAAGAACAAATCAAAGAAATAGCAGATGTATTGTGCGATTATTGCAAAAACAATACAAAGATAGGAGAGCCTTGTAAATCAAGTAATGGCACATATATATGTACAAGCGAGATACGGAGAGCGACAGCCATTGTGCAAGCAGGCTACGGCGATGTTTCCGAGTACAAAGCCGAGATTGAGCGGTTGGAAGAAAAATGCGAAGAACTCCGTAATGAAAAGTGGGACGCACAAGACGACCTCGATTGTTATTGTGACGAAATGCCTGATAAAATCAAGCAAGCACAAATAGATGTTCTAAACAAGGCGAAAGAGAAGTTGGATAGCGCACCGAATGGTTGGACAATGACCACGATGACAAAAGACGAGATTATGAAAGCGTATGAAAATTGTGCATCTGCAAATGATTGTAGTAGTTGCAATGATTGTTCAGATTGTGCAAATTGCGCAAGTGCGGCGGCACTCGCACTCATAACCGAACAAGAAAAATCAATACAAGTGGCGCAAGACAGTATACTATCTTTGGCGCAACAAAATCAAGAATATCGAGAGCAACAAGTCAAGCAAGCTAAAATCGATGTGCTTAATGAATTGAAAAAGAAAACTCATAACTATTATCCAAGTATAGACAGTTATTGTGTAAGTCAACACGTAGTTCTTGTAAGAGATATTGACGAACTTATTAAGGAGGTAGAAAATGGCGAAGATAAAGGTTGAAATCGAAGTCGAAGTGCCAAGTTGCAGGTACTGTATGCATAGATATGGCAACACGTGCAAACTTTTTGACCGAGAATTAACTTCGTATGGCAATGTCGGAGATGACGATTGGGGGTATATTCGTTGCGACGAGTGCAAACAAGCGGAGGTGGAAGAATGACAAATAGAGAACAAATATTAGAAAAGATAGGTGACAGTCTTATAGCGTGTCAGGTTATTGAAAAAGTCGACTACTACGGGCAACAGGGCTGGTGTATAGTTTACAAATTCAATGGCAAAATCTATCACGATTTCGACGATGCATACAAAGCCCTGAAAGAATGGCTTGACAAAAAAGCAAAACAGCAAGAAGACAATGATAATAGGACAATACGAATACCAATACTAAAGCAAGAGGTGAAACGATGAAATTTAGAATAACGGCAACTTCGTGTAGTGATGATGTAAACATGCTCAAATACTATCCATTTTTGAAAGATAGGATAAAAATAGAACAAACAACCCAATCAGAAAAAACCTATTTTGGTATTGTGACCTATACTTACGAAAAGTGTTTTATAGAGATTGCAACACTTGAAGAACTTATTGAACTTAGTAAGATGTGCGGTACAGAAATTATAATAGCCGACAATGAACTTGAAATCTATGACAGTTACCGCGAGTGAAAGTCGACTTTTCAGAGGGGATATGAAAAATACAAAAATAGCGAGAATCAAAATTAAAAACGGCAAAACTGTGTTAGAAACGGATGAGGGCATATTTGAGGGAAAACTTATAATCCCCCGAAAATCCGAAAAGGTCTTTCTTGTTTTTAAGTGCAAGAACAAGAGGGTGACAATAGGTATGACCCACTACCGATATGCAGAGTTGCTCGTATGTGGTTCGATGGCACTCAATATGCAAACAAAGCGGAAGAATAAAAAATAATAGCCCAAACAACGAATATTTTTTCTAAAAGGAGCGTAAAAATGAGGAAATCAACAAAAATAATGGTAGTAGCAACGATTATTGTTATAATTGTGCTGTGCCTAACGGCTTGCAACAGCGCAGAAGAAACAGCAGACACGGACAGGACATTTGACGAGCGTGTTATTGAGGTGGCACTTGACGAGCTTGATAAAACGTCGGAACGGAAAGAACTTATCTTTTTATTTACAGAAGGTGAGTACAGCGAATATTTGCTCATTACCGATGACGGCGTGTATTTGGTGGGAACAGACAGCGCGTGCAACGTCGATGTCGAAAAACAAATTTTGTAAAAATACCCAAGTGTACACCCGAGTACCTATGTGATTTGTTAAAATGCTATTGTGGAAATGGTAGGGAACGTTCAAAATCCCGCCTATCCACTCCATCATTTCTCTCACTAATCGGCAGAGCCTCGCAGGTACATCTTGCGAGGTTTTTGCTGTAATGATGGCATATAGCAAGTTAACAGCAAGTTAAAGCACATCACAACGGTGTGCTTTTTTTATACCCAAAATCAAGGAGGTGGTCGCAATGACCAAAGCGGAAAGGGAAGCCTTGAAAGCCGAGTTCGTCACAGGCGACTACCGTACAATCAAAGAGTTTGCTGAACGAAAAGGTATCTCATATAACACTTTGAGAAAAATAGGTTCGGTTGACGGTTGGCTCGGCACAAAGTTAGCACACGAAGCACAGATAAGCAAAGAAATCTGCACAAAGGTACAAGAAAAACGTGTAGAAGATGGGATTCGGGATATAACAACTCGCCAAAACAAGACGCTTGATGTTATAGCCAAGATAAGAGACAAGGCTGAAAAGATTATAAGCAGTAACAATGTATCCGCAAAAGAGATTAACGCACTTGCTTCGGCTATGTTTCGTGTCAATGAGATAGAAAAGGGAATCCTCTTTGACCAAGATGGCAACACGGACAACAAAGGCTTGCAACCGATAATCAACATTATGGACTGTTCAAAGGACGGTGAGGACGATGAGTAACGCCGTAACCGTTCCTAAACTCTATTATCCGCTCTTTGACCATACCGTAACCGAAGTGGTTGAGCCGAGCGGACGATGCACCGCAAAGACCACAAGCAACGAAATATACGCTGTCTCTATGATGATGGCGGATAAGCGCAATAACGTTTGGTATTGCCGAGCCGAGAAAGGTGACATTCGCGAAACGATATTTTCATCGATGATAAACACGATTCAGTTGATGGGATTAGAGCGAATGTTTGTGTGGTCACTCTCGCCATTCCAAATCACTTGCTTGCAAACGGGTGCGAAATGCTATTTCAGCGGCATCAACGGCAAGACAGACGACGATATGACCGCTACAAAGGGATTTACCCCGAACGGCAATACGCTCGCTCTGTGTATACTTGACGAGGCAGACCAAGTCAAGCATTTCAACCATATCACGGCGTGGGAAAGCACGGCATATCGTTTCTTGCTTCCTCACGGCAAGATGGTTTACGCCTACAATCCGCCGATGAATCGCCATCACTGGGCATATACGTTCTTCGGTGACAAGGTTAAGAACGGCGCAACGCGAATCTATGCAACGTGGCGAGACATATACAAACTCTTGCCGATTAAGACAATACAGCAGATTGAGAAGTTTGCGAAAGACGACCCCGAATACTACCGCTATTGGTATTTGGGCGAACCCGTGAACTTCAAGGGAATGGTTTATCCGCAGTTCAACCGAGAGAAGCAGACGAGAGACGTGTTCGAGTTTTTTGCCGAGCGTGACCGCATTGTTGAACTTCATATCGGACTTGACGAGGGAACGGCATTTGACAGCACTTGCGCAACACCCATAGCGATATGGCAGAGCGGACGTGCGCTTGTTCTCGATTGTTTAGAGATAGACCCCGTTAAGACCGGGCAACTTGCGCCGACGGAAGCGAGCCGCCGCCTTTGGGAATGGTTGCAGGATTTGTTGCTGAACAAATTTCCGTTTTTGCAAAAAGTCCCGCGACGGTGGATTTTTGAAAGCGCAGAGGGCGGACAACAACTGCGTTTGCAGTTCGTCAATGACTTTGGCGAGGATTGCCGCCTTGTAACTCATAAATCAATCACGGGCGATATTAAGAGAGTAAGAAGTATGCTGAACGACGGCATACTTTTTTTCTACGATTCGCCAAACGTCAACACAAGACAACTTATGGACGATATAGAGGGTTATGTCTTTGATGAAAAGACAAATTTGCCGAAGAAAGGACAGCGTGACGATACTATCGATTCGCTCGAATACGGCACAAAACTCTACTATGACAATCCTATCACCATAGGAGGTTAAAATGGCAAACACTTATAAACAACCGACGACGGCTTGTATGAATATGGCGTCGAGGCGAATTTTTAAGGCATATTTTAATGCACGTTATCAGAATATGCAGAACATCGTCAACGACACCGTGTTTTATGCGCTAATTCCGCAACGTTGGATTAACTACTACAACGCATACGTTCGGCAGTGGCTTGAATGGTCGCGCGGCTATGTGCTTCAACTTCATCGCAACGATTTCTTCTCAACGGGTATGGGCTACACGGTGTGCGACATATTCGCAAGAGAATGTATGGGCGGCGGCTGGCGTTTGGACTGCAAAGATGATAAGACGGCGAAATTCCTTGAAAAGTGGGGCAACGAACGAATCGCACCGCTTTTGAGCAAAATGTTCTTCCACGCAAACGCGGGCGGCAATGCGCTTTTGGTGCTTACGCCGAACAACGGCGACATATATCCATCCGTATTGCCCGCAAACCGTTTCATTTTTGACATTGGACGAAGCGGCAAGATTTCGTTTGCAATGCTGTTCAATCGCTTCTCAACGGACGACGACGCGTTCTACGCGATTGAATTGCGTGTTCAGCGCGGTAGCAGAGCGTATTACAAGGTTATCCTCAACCGAGGCACGAAGCAAGTGCTTGCTCCGACTTGGGGCAATGACGGTGGTTTCGTAACTGTTCCCGACGGCGCAAAAGCACAATGGGAATATTGCTACGGCGACATCAAGCCGAACACTTGGTACGAATTGCCCAAAGCAATCGGAATCGGCTTGTACAACGTTCCCAACAAGAGCGTTGCTGTGAGCATATCGGATTTGCCCGGATATGCGGACAGCACATTGCACACTGCGCTCGACATACTGTATTCGATTGACTTCAACTACACAATGCAACAACTCGATATGTACTGGGGCAAGACGAGGATTCTATTGCCCAAAGAAATGCAATCAATGCGTGTAGAGAATATCGGCGGAAAGAGTTTCATACCGCACGAAAGCAGGCTCATCGATAGTTTCGACGGCGACGGTGCATTGGGCGATGACGTTTACGCGAAAGTCGTAGATAACACGGCAGTGGACGGCAAGCCGATTCAACCCGAATTTATACAACCCGATTTGCGAGGAGAAGCGCATAAGTATATTCGAGATGCGGACCTTGAATTGCTCGCTTCAAAGGTTGGATTGAGTTCCGCAACGTTGGCTAACCACTTGACTTACAACTCACCCAAGACGGCAACGCAAGTCGTTGCAGAAGAGGACACCACGGCGACGAGCGTCAATACCAAACGTGAGTTGGCAAGCGTAGCAATCAACGCAATGCTTCGTGACATATGCTCGTTCTACGGTTTGCTCGGTGAAGACGCGCATATTGTTTGGAACAGATACGGCGTGAACAGTCCGCAAGAAAATCAAGAGTTGCTCGCGGAACAACAAGCGGGATTACTTCCCAAAGAAGAATTTATCCGCCGCCGCTATCCCGATCTTACCGATAAGCAAGTGCAAGAATGGCTCGCCAAACTCGAACAAGAAACGCCCGCAATGGAACGTGCCTATAATCTCGGAGGCTTTTGATGGCAGAAGACCAAGAACAAAAGAAGCCTAACGCGCTCAAAGAGAACTTGCGAGAGCAAACGATAATCATCGAGGATTGTACCGCCGATTTGAAAGCACTGCTCAATAAACGCGTTTATGACGGCACGACGTACGAACGTTTTGTCAAAGAGGCGGATAACCTTATCGAGGACGGATTGAAAGAAGTTTCGGACGACGAAATGCGAATCAATGCGCTATCGATACTTCGCGGCTTTGCTCGGCGCGAATTTAAGCGTTTAAGAGCCTCGCTTATGTCAAAGGTCGGTTTCTCGTTCCTTGCGCTTAAATGCGTTTTGACGATATGGAACAGTAAAAACGTTGCGCCCAAAGAAAGAGCATATAAGACGCTTCAGACAATCGAGCCGCAATTTGCAGACGTTCCGCAGAAGTTTGAAAGCGGTGCAGGGCAGTCGTGGCGATGGGCAACACCGCTCAATACATATATGCAAGACTATATGAAGATTGTGCGGCAGACAAGCGCACTTCTTGCACAAGACCGAGCGAAAGGCGAGGACGGATTGAGTTTGAGACTCAAAAGCGAATTGTATGTCCGTGCCAAATGGCAAGAGGACAATATGCGCAAACTTCGCGAAAGCGGTGCAAGACTCGTATGGATAAGTTCTCACGTCAACTGTTCCGAGCGTTGCGAACCGTATCAAGGGCGATTGTATAGCCTTGACGGGTCAAGTGGTGTTACGGAAGACGGTCATCAATTCCAACCTATTGAAACCGCGACAGACCGCTACACAACTACAAAGGCGGGCAAGATGTACAAAAACGGTACGCTTTCGGGGTTTGGCTGTCGTCACTTTACAATCCCCTACAAGCCTAACGGCGAAACGCCGCTGACATACAATTCGAGCGAGATTGAAAAGGCGCGTAAAATCGAGGAAGAACAGCGACAACTTGAACGCGAAGTGTATCACGCGAGAGAGAACTATTACGCGTTTAAGAGCAACGACAATGTGCGAGCGCGGACTTGGTATCACAAGGCGGCGGAAGCAAAACAAACGTACATTGACTTTTGCAACAAACACGAGGTCGCGTGGTTTCCCGACCGCATAAAAGTATATGTTTGAGTACGGTGTTATCTCAAATGGTAGCCAAACAATATCCCAACTGAATCTTTGAACCCTGTCCAAACGGACGGGGTTTTTTGATGGAAATAAACACAAGGAGGAAACGCAGATGTTTCGATTCCTAAAAAGAAATAACAAACAGGAGGAACAACCAACAATGCCGAATTTTGAGGAAATTCTCGCCGCTATCGAAAAATTGAGCGACGAGGAAAAGAAGCAAATTCACGAGAAGACAGGCGATGACGTTGCCGCGCCCGAAACCACGACCGAAGAAGTGGCAAAGGCAAAAGAGGACATCAAAGAAGACGGCAAAGATTCGCAGTCCGAAAAAGACCGTGTGGACGAAAGTGTAGCCGCACAAGAAGCAAACAAGGGTGATGAGGATTCACAAGACGCAAAAGACCGTGTGGACGAGGCAGAGGGCGAGGACAAGTATCTTGCGCTCAAAAAAGACCACGAAGATTTGCGCGCCGAATTTGAAGCACTCAAACAGCAATTCGCGGAAGCGCAAAGCAAACCGCGCGAAGTGGATAAGGACGAGGCAAAGAAACTCGACGATATTCGCAGAACCTATCTTAACTAAAAAACACGCCACAGGAGGAAACACACAATATGGCACTTGTACAATCTTACGGAAACGTAGAGGGCATCATCAAAAACGTGTTGATGTCCAACGGAGCAACCCAGCAAGACCCCAACGGCAGATTTTATATCGATGGTCAAATGATCAACGTTGACCTTGCAAGAGCAATCGCAGAGGCAATCTACCTTTTTGAAGTTTATCAAAACGGATTGAACTGCACGGCGAAATATACGGACGACACGAGACCCGGCGGCGCGGTGAGAGTACCGCTTGAAATGCCTTTCGCGCCCTCGTCTCGTACTTTGAGTTTCGGCGGAAGAAAAGGTACGGACGGCAACGACGGCTTGTTCAACAAGAACGAACCCATTTTGCCGACTACGGACGAGTTCCTTATTTACACCAACCAACTCAACGACCAAGACATCATTTTCCCCGACATCGCAAAAGAGTTTGTACCGCTTGACCTTATGGTCAATAAAATCAAAGGCTACGGCAAATCCGTTGCGCAAGACAGAACCGCATCGACCACGGCAGAAGTCTTGCTCTACAACATCTTCCGTGCGCTCAACGGTGCAGAGAACATCATCGATAACTTTGACGGCACGCAAGACTTTGCATACGGCACACTCATTGCAAAACTCAACGCAATGTTTACGGACGGCGACCCCATCACGGGCGCACTCACTTTCCCGACGGAAGGTCGTTGCGTAATCGGTCGTTCAAGTTTCGTTTACGGTATGTTCGCGAAACCCGGTCAAAACGGTATCATTCTCAACGGTTCGGATTTGTCGCAAAGAATGCTCAAAGAATATGACCTCAACGCAAGCCTTTCCGAACGCAGATACGTCGGCGAGGGTTACAAAGGCGAATTCGGCGGAATCCATTTCGTCGTTATGTCCGACCAACTCTGGACGTGGGCAGAGCGTTATATGGGACTTGCAAAAGGTTCACTCGACCAAGTTCAAGCGATTGCATTGTCTGCGAACTCTCTCGCACTCGGCAGAGCAGTTGACTTCGGCGTGAAACTTCAAGATTCCACCTATCCGTATCCGCGCGGCATTATGGCAAGACCTATCAACCTTTGGGGTCACGAGATGTTCAGAAAGGCAGTCATCATCGCAAAAGGCACGTTTACGACCGACAACCTCGTATCTCTCGGTTTCAGCGAGAACGAAAGACGTTACCCCGTCGCGCCCAAGTCGTTTACGGAAAACGCGAACAAGAAAATCACCGTTCCCGTTTACGGCACAGACGGACAAGTCATTGCGTATCAAGAAGTCGCACAAGGTCAAGAACCGAGCGGCGACAACTGGCGTAGCGGTCTCGACAAAGTCGCGGCAGTCGTTGCAAGCGTAAAGGGCGGCTCTTATTCGGCGGCTCAATCCGTAACGCTCACTTCGGCAACTTCGGGTGCAACGATTTACTACACCACCGACGGTTCTACGCCCACTTCGGCAAGCACGAAGTATACGGCGGCAATCAACGTTGCGGCAAGTGAAACAATCAACGCAATCGCAGTCAAGAACGGTATGATTCCGTCTGACGTGACGACCGAAACCTATGTAATCGGCGGTTGACAACAAACCGATTGATTTCTTCTTCTTTTTGCAAGGGCAGGCTTAAAAAACCTGCCTTTGTGCTTGCTACGAGTGTTTTTTACGCGGTGCAATTCCGCGAGCAAGCAAACACACAACACATTCAAGAGGTGGGAACTATGAATCAACCTTTTAACGATACGATGATGATTTACGACTTTCAAGCGCACCGTTATGTGCTTACGGAAACAGCGGTGTATCAAGAACTCGGCATAAATCTCGACACCGAATTTGCTTCGTTCGAGCAAGATATACGCCAACGCAAGAAAGAGCGTTTTCTCAAAAAAGTGTCCGATACGGTTTACGGCTACATTTACCAAGATTCCACGAACACAAGGTTTTTGGAATGGATTTTGGCGTGCCGTGAAGACGTGCGCCCTGCGGTGCAAGAGATGTTGCTTGCGCAAGCGGAATATGTGTTAGAGGGCAACAACTTCTTACAGGATTTCAGCGGCGTGAATATTGCCAAAGGCTCGGCTATGAAGAAAGATGATTTGCGCGGCGAAATTCGCATAGCGTTGCGCGTCGTAGAGATGTGCAAAGAGTATATCGGCAATCTCGACTTCGTTCTTAAAACAATCGTACCGTTGCCCGACGTGCCGCAACAATACTATCGCGTGGGGTACTGATTATGTTGGGATTGTCTAAAAACTCGGCGGACGTCATCACCGCAAAGCATTACAAAGAGGGCGTATGGGCAATGTTGAACGACCCCGCACAAAAGGCACAGTTGCTTGGCTCGACAAAGCCTATATATACGAAATTCAAATGCTCGCTCGTCGGAGAATGGAATCGCGACAAGGGATACGTTTTGCAGAATATGCGCGTCAATTACGACGGCACGGTTATCTCAACCACGCAACCCGTGAACATTGACAAAGGGGATATGATTCTCATTTTCGGCAAATGGTGGATAGTCGAGAACGTGACGTTTGATTTAACGTCGATAGCACCGCAAGGCGGCTATTGGTTGCCGATGAAAAACGCCATAACGCAAATACGAATCCGTGCAATTAAGGCTAACGGAGTTGGGAAGTATGATTAGTTACGAGGAACAACGCTCGATTATAGACGGTGCGCTTAATGCGTTCCGTTTTCATACGCCGAAAGACACTGGCAATATGCGCTACAACGCCACGTATGCGAAGTATCTCGGCAACGGCGTTTGGGAAATCGTGGTTGACGAATCTATCGCTCCGTACGTGCCGTACACAAACGAGCCGTGGGTATCAAAGAAATGGAACGGCAAGAAGAATCCCAACGAGGGTTGGTTTGAAAGGGCAACGGGATTTGTTGCCACTTACATTGCAGGCAGACTGCAAGGAAGAATGGAGAAACAATAATGGTTACGACTTCGCAACTGGCAAACGAATTACAAAATAGATTGAACAACTTTGCAGGCACGCTCAACGGTAGAAACTACAAATTCATAATCCGTACCAACGCAAGCGATTACGAACACTCTACGGGCGGCTCGCAAAAGCAACTTGCAACGCTTTTAATCAACGGTTTGTTGATTGAGCAGACAAGCACGCCGATTCCCCTCAAAGGACTGGACAGCGTATTGTTGCTTCAAACCCTCAATATTTTGATTCCGTCCGATACGACGGGCGCAAAGCAAAACCGAATCGAATACGCTATGAACGCACTAAACGCGTTTGTGAGCGACGTAGCGGGCAATGCAGGCAACTTGTCGGACAGTAGCGACAACAACTACGCATACGTTTTAAGCGTGTCCACACCGTACGTCGGACAAGAAACTATCGAAAGCGAAATCGGCTTGTGCGTTCCAGTGTCGCTTCAGGTGTCGTGGCAGCTCATCAAAGACGGTGTGCTTGCAAACAACGTCACGATGAAGATGAAAGCGAAAGGCTCGTCGGCGAATCCTACCGTCGTTGTGCTTATGGACGGTGCTATCGTTCGTACGCGCACGGGCGATTCGTCAAATGTGGACGGAAGCGAGGAAATGAAAACCGAAGTTACGCAACAAGGCTTGACAATCAAAGTCATAATGCCTTACAAGCGCGGCGACGTGTCGACAATGCTGTTCAAAGATATGCTCACAGGCGCACTACAACGCGTATATGAGCTTTCATACGCCGACGGTGACGGAGATACCGCGCAAGGTGTCAGCGCGTCGTGGGACGTTGTTGCGCGCGAAATAACCGCGTCTTTGACTTCGGGTAAGGGTATCACAGTTTCGGCGACTTTGGAAATCGCGAGGTGATATTATGGCAGAATATAAAATCACGGTCGATTTTAAGGATTCGGGCGGCGGCGGCTCTAAAAAAAAGAAAGGCTACCAGTCCGTATTCTCGGAATGGGCGGACAGTATAAAAGAGGGAATCAGCGACATAAACGGCGGCGACAGTCCTTTCAATCAGACGGTGCAAGGGATTCAAGCACTCGCAAACGTCATTCCTGCGGCGCAAATAGTCAAGTCGGGGTTTGAATGGCAAGTGTCGCTCATCGGCAGATATAAAGGCTCACAGCAAGCGCAAGATGTTGCAAATGCATCAATGAAGATTGCAGGACAAGTCGGCGGTATCGCTTTGGCGTTCGCAACGGGCAATTACGTTGCAGGCGGACTAATGACGATAGGAACGCTTTTTGGCTATGCAAGAGAAGCGGAAGAAAACACTTACCAACGCAAATGGGAAAACATCGGAAACGCTATCGGACGAGAGCGAGCGGGTGCTTCGTTCAATCGTTCGAGGACAGAGGGATAAAGAAAGGACACTCAATGTGTGTCCTTTTCCTTTGTCAGTTCGGCAACTTGTTTTTCCAACTCGGCGATTCGCTCGGATTTGGTCGGCTTGTGTTGGCGCGGCTTTGGAAGCAACTGCGCATTTGCACAGTACAAGATTGCAAGGATTAAGAATATCAGCGTTGTGTAGAAGCCGACAAAGGGGATTCCTTTTGTTGAGACACACAAAACTATTGTCATTACGATATAGAGTGACGGAATTGCAATGAGCAACCCCTTGTTGGTTTTATGCTTTGCGAAGTACAAGACGAAAAAGGCGATTGTGCAACAAATTATCGCAATAGCAAGTATGGATAACGCAACAGAAAGCGCAAAACTTGGAAGCATATCTTTCATATATTCATCAAATGAACCATAGTAAGATTGCATTTCCGAATAATTGGTTTTTAAGTAATAAATCGGTGCTGTTACTATGGCAGGAATATAAGAAAAAAAACTGTATTCCATAACATTAGAGATTAGCCCCATTTTTATAAACCAGTTATTTATAGTAAGTGGTGATATAAATCCCACAAAAAGTAGCACAAAAGAAATCGGGAAAATTACTTTTCCGTACTTATCAATAAAATTTGAATAACCATTGCGTTCGCGCATAAGCACACCCCCTATTAGTGTGCTTTTATTTTATGTCAAAAAGGAGCAAGTGTCAATGTTTAGTTACCAACCTCAAATTTTTGAAAACAATCAATGGCAAGCATTGTCACCGTGGGCGCGCCCTTTTACAGACGGAACGGCACTCAACGACGTTCTCGACGCAGGGTGTATCAATCTGTCGCTTTCATCGCGATATAACGCCATAAAAACGTTTACGCCGATTCGTATCATCATATCCGAAAACGGTGTTGAGGTGGATAGAATATACCGCCTCGTTTCATCGACGAAGCGCACGCGGCGCACGTTTGCACCGTCTGTCGGCGCGAAATACGATTGGCCGATAAACACCATCGAACTCACAAAGGCTATGGAACGCCGCTTTATCGGCACTTTGACAAGTACAAAGTATTTGCATACGGATTATGCCGCAGGAAGTGTGTTAGCCTCTGCGCAAACTTCTGGAATGGCTTTCAGCGGTGACTATATTGGTTGCTTAACGCGACTTAATGCTGTTTATACGCCGATTGCAGGTTTTCAACTTGATATATTGTCTTTCCGTTCTATATATGCTTTGGCAGACAGTACAGGCTCAGGCGCAACTACACTTTATTATCAGTGGGGTACCTATCCTTGCAATGTTCAAGTTGTCGATAATAATAAAACCGTAGTGTACGACTATACTTTCTCATCAACAAGTTTTGATAAGCAGACAATAACGTTGCCGAATACTGGTAATTTTACGCTAACATATAGCGGCAAAATCGATTCAAAAGGAACAAGTGCAGGCGCGTCGTTTTCACCGATAGATTTTAAGGTTGAATTAGCAATATCCGCTTTCTCGCAGATTGCCCCAAAGCCCCAACCCACAATCACGTCAGTGTGCCAAAGACTGTTGTCGTCGGGCATAACACGTCGCGGCGGATTCTCGGCGCAGGAATATGTGCTTGACGAGAATTTTGCGGAAGAACACAAGAACGTACTCGCGCCCGAATTTTCGTTCACCAACTGCACGCTGTTCGAGGCATTGGCGCAAGTCGGCGGATATATCCACGCAATACCGCGCCTTGTGCCGTTGTCCACAACGGACGATACGCATTACAAGGTAACTTTTGACAAACTCGGCGGAAGCGAGCAAGCACCGACTATGCCGCCGATGATATACCAAGACAGCACGATTGACAGCAATGAGTGGTGCGGAAAGATAACGTCGCCCGCGCAAAATCTTTGCAACACGACGGATGAGGGCGGTACGATAACCGAACTCGGCAACGACTATATAACAGTGCGCACCGAGGACGGTCAAATCGAGATAAACGGTGACAACGTGCTTATACGCACTTCTTTGCCGATTCAACAACTTATCAAACTCGAATGCGGATTCATTCCCGACCACGACGCCAACTTTGACGGCAGAACCACGCCTGTCGGCGACATCACCGCATACGCATACGAAGACGCGGAATACAGCGTGCTTTCGTCCTATTGGGGAACGGCATACCCGTATTCAAAAGCGTGGGCATTGCGTTGGAAGCAAGGCGGCACGACGATAGACGGTTTGACTTGGCGACAAAAAAACGTCACATCGGTGGGCGACGCATTCCAAAACACCGCAATCATCAACATTATAAACGCAAAGACAGGACTTTCTTTGAAGTCTGCCGAAAAGAACGACGGCGAATGGTATCGCAGGCTCGCGTTCAAGGTGACATATGTGCCGATAGCAACGGCACGCGTTGAGGCGGTCAAACCCGTGCTTACGGACGGCGGCGAGACGAATAACGCGCTTGTGTACAATCAGGGCGCAAACGTTGCCGAAACGTCGTTCTACGGCGAGAAAATGCGCGGCGCAATCGCAAGACTCGGACAAGACGTTGAACAACGCACTTACGACATCAAAACCTATTCGCAAATGCCAAAGGTCGGGCAGATTCTTGACGGCAAATACATTGCGACGATAGACGCGGAATACGACATAACGCGTATAAGAATCACGGTAACTCTTGCAAAAAACTTCAATCAGTTGTCACAATTCGTCGGGCTGAACTCAAACTACCGCTTGTACGACATCTCGGAAAAACAGAGCGTTGAACGTCACATACATTACGCCGACAAGATATTTATCGGCAAGACACCGACGGTAGGTTCAAATCTCACGCTTTTGCAGAACGTGCCTAACGTGCTGATTAACACTATCAATCACAGCAAGACCGGCGATGAAGAGATTAAGAAAGCGCAACTCGTGAGGATATTGCCGTTCTCGGCAGGAAACGCGTTGCAAGACAGAGCGGTGATATTGCCCGTCGTGGCGTTCCCCTTTGGCACGTCGATATGCTTCAACTTCTCGTTCTACGACAACTACGGCGCAGGCTATCAAAGTTCTGACGATTACGAGAATGAAAAAAACAAGGCGGCGCAACGTTTAGTGCCGTACACCGACGTATACGGCGAGGTAAGTCACATTCACTTCGCGATGTACAACGAGGGGTGGACGCCGAATCTTGCCGCACAAGCCGACGGCGGATATGCAAAACTCTATCCGCAAGATAACGAGTTCAACTGGTATAGCGGCGACCACAGCAAAGCACTTGTAGATTCGTACCTCGTAAGTTATCTTCTAACCGACGGCGCGCTTGAAATCAACAAAGACAGTCGAGAAAAAATCGACGTGACGTATCAAGTCCACTATATCGCCAAGAGCGACGACATAGTTGTCGGAACGGGTCTTGCGGACTTCTGCAAACTCGTGACCGATACAGAGCCAACAGTTGCGAAAGCGGCGGTATACGTGGTTTGGTTTGACCATACTATCAACGGCTTGAATCAATACATAAACGACAGTTTCCATTTAGGTAGCATTAATACCGATGTAGGCTATTTCGAGCGCATAGATTTGCTGACCGATAGCCAACCTTTCACGATTGTTGACGGTGTGTTTAGGTGGGATAGTAGAACGTGTCCGCGCCGTGACGGAGCAAAGGCTTATGCGGTGTGTAAGTGGAAAGGCAACGGACGATATGAAATGCTATTCGGGCAAAACGTCACGCTTGCTTACGGCGATTCTACCGACGCGCTGTATTTCTCACCAGTTTCGGGTGAGGCAAGCGATTACGAGTTGATGATTGCGCCCGCAAATACCAACGTGTACGCTACGAACGCAGGCGGCAATCCCGTCGGCAAATTGAGGCTCGCTTCGGGTGTTATACCTCTCGACGCTGAATACTCGTTCATCTATTCGGCTCAAATCAACCGTTATTCGTGCTTGTTCGGCGAAACGTTCTCGTATGCCGATAAGCCTACGACAATCACCCTCAAATACGTCGCTATGGACAGAACATTAACGCTTATGGCTGACGGCATTGTTCTTCAAGAGGGTGAGAGTTACGACATATCGGGCAATCAGGTTATATCCCTGCTTGCAGTTCCAGCTGGAACGCAGGAAATAACAGCACAATACAGAGTTCGCACCCGACAAGCGTACGATGTCGTTGACGGATACGTTAAGACAAGCGACCTTGTGCAGAAAACGTAAAAAGTATGACAGACCCTCGTTTCAGAGCGGGGGTCTTTTTATACAAAAAATAAATTATAAGGAGACAAAAATTATGCTTTTCTTTTTGAACTTGGACGGCACGGTCACACGCTCTGATACCGACCACGTCTATCAAGGACAGAACAAAGTAGCAAACGTTGAGTTGTTTACGCTTACACCTGCGCAAGCGGCGATACAAGTCGCGTTCACGTTGCCGAACGGATTGACGACTGCCTATCTGCCTATGTCGTATGTGGGTGCGTACAGCGTTGACGAGAGCAACCAAAAGCAAGTCCACCACTGGAAACTTGCCATGCCGTATGACGTAACGGAAGTAGAGGGGCAAGTCGGCGTATCGTTCAACGTCGTGTTTAGAGTCGTTAAAGACGAAACGAGCGGTCAAACGCTTGAAACAATCAATCAAACGACTTACACGAGTTCGTTTACGGTCGAGTATTCCGCATTGCCGATTCCGCCTACGACGGTAAATAATGACGAGATACAGCAGATTTTGGATTTACTCGACAAGTATTACGCGCAGAACAAAGACCTCATAAACAAGCAGGTTTTTGTTGTTGGGACGGTAACGACGAACACACTTGATGCAAATCAACAAGCCAGTGTTGCGGTTGAGCAATCCGCCGTCGCTGATGGCAACGGAAACTATCCGACAAATTTCACTTTTTCGATTCCGCAAGGTATACAAGGTACACAAGGCGAAGTCGGCGAAACGCCCGATGTTTCAGCGGTTGCGGAAGTCAACAATACTGTTGGCACGCCGTCGGTTGAAGTGGAAAAGAGCGGCACGAAAGAAAATCTCGTGTTCAACTTCAAGTTTTCAAATATCAAAGGACAAAAGGGCGATTCGGGTATAGGCAACGCGAACTTGTCCAACACCCCCGGCACGAGCGAAACAGACGGTTATACTCAAAATGCCGTCAACGGTATAGTCCAAAATCCCAACTTGCTTATAAACCCGAACTTTGCGATTAATCAACGAGGACAAGTGAGTTATACGGGCGCAGTTTACGGCGTTGACCGTTGGAAAGGAATCGGCTCAGCAATAACAGCAACCCCCGTTACAAACGGCATACAGTTGTCGTCGAGCGGAGCGTCGAACATCTACATCAAGCAAATCGTCGAAACAAACCTCGCAGGGAAAACCGTCACGGCGTCGTGCAAGCTTTCGGCAATTAACGGCGGTGAGGGTGGCAGATTTGCGGTTTATTACAGCACGGATGGTTCATCTTGGACGTTCATCAGCGGTATGACAATCACAGCGGCAGGAATATCGAAATTAACTGTAACGATTCCCTCTAATGCGGTTTATGTTAGCGTTGACACCGGCGTAAGACCGAGTAGCGATGTTGTATTTGAGTGGGCAAAACTTGAAATCGGCTCGGTTGCAACGGAGTTTTCAACGCCGAATATTGCAGAGGAATTGCAAAAATGTTATCGCTATTACAAAAAGATAACGAATCTGCAACAACAAGCCTATACGGGGCTTGGTATTGTATACGGCGACGGCTCGGGTGCAAGAATGATTGTTGAAAACACGTTTAGAGCGAATCCAACGATTACCACAACGGGAGCGTTTGCGGTTGTAGCAAACGACGCAACACATACAGTTTCGGCAATATCAATGGTATCTTTCACCTCGACAAATATCGTTGTGAAATTTACGCTTAATTCCGCAGTAGCAAATGGATTATGTGGATATTTGCTATCGAATAATAGTGCGAGCGCATATATAGCCTTTGACGCAGAATTATAAGAGGTGAACTATGGAAGAAGGATATATTGAATACAACAAAATCTATGCACACGCCGACGAGAGCGGAAAAGTAACGGACATATACAGCGAGGCATTCAAAACGCCCGCAGAAAATGACGTTTGCATTGACGAAACAAACACCGACCGACACGGCGCACAACGCTATCAAGTCTATGATGAAAATGGCATTGCGAACTATGCAATCATAAACGGCGTACTTGTTGAAAGAGATAAGACAGCAGAACTTGCCAAAATCAAGACCACGATTGACTATCCGCAACTTGTCGAAAACAAAATCCGCACGAGATACAGCGTGAGTGCTGAACTTGCCATTTTGCGGCAACGTGAAACCAAGCCCGAAGAATTTGCCGAGTATAACGCATTTTGTGAATTGTGCAAAGCCGAGGCAAAGACCGAATTAAATATTAAGGGGGTATAACTATGGACGAACAAGTTAATGCAACGTTGCGTATATCGGCAATCTTATCGCACGGCGCAGAGGGTGAGGCAAACACAAACAAGGATTATTTCAACGACCTTGCCGAAATCCTCACACTTGCAGAATCGGCAGGGTTGACCGAAGAACAAATCAACACGATTATCTCGAATTATGAGGAAATCATTGCCGACGAGCGCAATCATTCACAGAGGTTTAACGACCTTTTGACGATGGTCAGCGGTATCGAAGCGAACAAAGATTAGGGGGTGCATATGGTAGACGTAACTATAACGCTCGACAAAACGCACGGAAGGCTCTCAACGCGAGAGCCTTTTTTGTTGGGCGAAAACGAAGATTTGAGGATAACCCTCGTTTCAACTTTGGCACTTTCAAATGTGCTTATCAACTTCAAAAACGGCGACACGGTCAAACAATATCGCGTTGCAGAAAATCCGTTCATCGTGCCGAAAGAGGTCGTAAAACACGGCAGGCTCGATTGCGAGGTCAACTTCTGCACTTGCGGTCGAATCGTCAAAACGTTCGTCGTTGAGCCGATAGTGCTTTACAGCAAAGAAGCCTCGTTAGTAGGACACCCCGAATTTGACTTGTTGCTTCAACACATCGAAGCGCAGGACGCGGAAATCCAAACGTTGAAAGAGCAACTCAACGCAACCAAAGCACTTGCAGACCGTACCGCACAAGAGGTCGCAGATTTGCAACGCGCGTTGGAAGACAACTAAACTAAAGCGGGTACGCATGCTAAAAAATCTACACGCTCACGTCGGCGTACAGGCACGAGCAGAGGAGTATATTATGTCAACTGAACAAATTATGACCTACGTTGTAGCGTTTCTTTCGAGCGGTGTTGGCGCAACCGTCATTACGGTTATCGTCAAGGCTATTGTAAATGCAATTTGCACGTACAAGACGAAGAAAGTCAGCAAATTGAACGAATCCGATAAGGCAGAGATTGCGGAAAGTGCGGCAAAGAGCGTTCTTGCGGCGATTTCGGGCGGAGTGAACATCGAAGCCGAAGCGATGATTGACAAGGCTACGAACAAGCGTTTGACGGCGATTGAGGAACAATTCAACAACATTGCAACGCAGATGAACAAACTCTCGGCGATTTTGGTAGCAGAGGGGCAAGTCCTTTCCGAGTTCAAAACCCCGTCGTTGGCATCGAGGGAAACACTCAACGCCGTTTTGGCAGACGAGTTGAAAAAACTGCCGATTATCCCGTTGCTCGAACAAGCAAAACTCGTTGTGTCGCAAAAGGGAGAACAAAAAGAAGAGCAACCCGTTGTTACTGAAGAGCCGCAAAAACTAATGTATTAAGGCGGTGATGAGTATGAAACACAATGCAAAATCATGGATACTCTTTATTATGGAGTATCTCATACTCATCGCCCCCACAACGGGGTATGCGATTTATTGCTATCAAGACACATTGCAGTACACGATGACCGCAACGAGCAAAGGGAGTTTTTGGTCGCTCGTCGCTGTGGCAATTTTGGCAAGCGTGCTTTTCGGGATTTTCCGCAAAAAGTACGACCGCTATGTACAAGGCTACGTTCAACAAAAGACAGACCTCGAAACGAACCCGACGAACGAATTGCTCATAAAACGTGTGGCGCACAAGAAAAAGATTATAGACAACCTCGACTACGTTGTCGCACTTTTTCCCGTCCTCATTCTTATGAGCGTTATAGGGGCGTTTCAGCAAGCCATAGAGCAGTTGCTAATTCTTTTGAGCGTGGTAGCAGGTTCTCTTATAGGGAAAATCAGTCTGCATCTGCTCACGATATTTGTGGAAGAACACGATATGCTCAAAAAGATAGAAAAGGACGGTGATGAATAATGGCAAACGATGAAAAAAGGAAAGTATATTCGGGGATAAAGATAACTCTCAACTCGTTCATTTCGCTCGGCGTTGCGTTGGTGGTTATGCTTATCGGCATATTCGTCATTGACAAGTACAATGCCACGTTCCGCAACTCGCTCGAATACTGGATGCAAAAAGTGTTTATGGGCGTTTCAACATTCCTCTTAATGCTTTCAATGTCCAACATAACCGAAGAATCCCGCAAGAAGCACGACAAGGATTTTATAGACCGTGTTCACGCTTTGGATGAGCAATACGTCGAGTTGATGTCGAAGAACCACACCGTTGAACTTGAAACGTTCATAGAGCAAATAAACAAACGCAACAAGTATAATGCCTATGTTACGACTATAAAGCGAAAACTCAACAGCACCCGGGCGAAGCACCAAAAGCGTATCCGCAAACTTGAAAGAATGTTGTTGCTTTCACCGCAAGAGGTTTGGGATAGTCCTATCCGGGTGAAATATCACAAGGTTACGTTCAATCAACTTGTAGCGGGCGAGAGTGACGTTGCGAGCAAAGACGACGAATACGACTTGCTTGTTCACAAGGGGCGTTATACGGCGCGCAAACTCGGCTTCAAAGCATTATCTATAATCGCGTTTTCGGCTATCGCGTTTGATTTCGCATTTTCATTTCAAGGGTTCACAAAAGAGATGATTTTGCCTTTGGTATTCAAACTGGTGTCGTTGCTCATCGCCGTGTATAGCGGCGTGTCGTTCGGCTACACGATTATGGAACGCCGCAGGGCAACAGTCAAAAAGAAGTTGCGCATTTTCTCGCAATTCAACGAGCGCGTAAAATTGACCGACGTTTCGGAATCTGAGCGATTTGAAATCGAAATACCGCAAGATATAATCGTTGAGAAAATCCGTGCGCGTGTGGCAAAAGAAGAAGCAGAGGAATCCGCAAATAAAACACAAATCGCCGAGCCGCCTGCGCCGAATTTGCCGACGGTAGTTTATAACACCGAAGATTCACAAATAATGGCGCGTTTTATGGCTGTAAAATAGCGATAAAAACAGTAAAATTTAGACCGTTCACAAGTTATTGTGGGCGGTCTTTTTTTTGTACGAATTATTACTTTTTCCTTACAACACACATCATATTGTATTATCGTATTTAATAATTGCACATCATATTGTGTGTACAAAAAGTCTTATTGTCTCCACCAGTTTTGCAAAAACCCTACTGTTTAGTAGGGTTTTTGCTTTGTTGTAGACGATAAAACTCGAACTTGGCGGTATACAATACCGCCACCACGCCGAAAAGCGCGGTTATGACCAACGGTCATATTGCACGCTACGCTTCCGAGTGCAAGCACTCACGCTTGCTGATTGGCGAGTCTTATTATTGTGATAAGGAAGAATCGGATGTCCACACCAAAACCTTGACTTTTTAATTTTAGGCACAATATATTAAACAGCACACCGCATTTTGTTGCTATAAGAATCGCTTCCGAAAAGCATAATTTTGTTTGCAAAAGTCGTCAGTCGTCTTCGAACATATAGAGGTAGGCGGCGAGGGTGAGTTGACCTTTGGCGAGGTCGTCGAGTTTTTGGTCGTAGGCGAGGCAGGTGCGGTAGGCGCGGCGCACGAGATAAATAAACGCGTCGGGGGATATGACGCTGCCTGCAAAACTCGACGAGATTCTGAAAACGATTTCGCCCGATTCGTAGTCGTAGTCGAAACCGCCCGCCACGAGATTGCGATTCGTCACGCAAGCGGCGATTGCGCCGTCAACGCGCTTGTCTTGGGGGAAGACTATCGAATAGCCTGCGACGATTCGTATAAGTTGTCTTTCAAAGTCCGTGACGACGGAAATTACGACGGGCAGATTGTCCGTTTCGATTTGAAACGCGACTCTCATATCCTCGTCGGATTTTTGAAAGCCGAAATCCTGACTTTCCAAAGTCGAGACAATCATATCGTATACGTTTTTTGCAAGAGCAGAGTTTTCCATAGTTCACCCTCAGCGCAAAAGCGCGGCGATTTCCTCGACGGACGAGTTGCCGTTTGCGACGGACTGCAATTTTTGGTCGTTGCCGTCAACGGTTTTGAGCATAGTCGAGGCGAGATAGCGCAACGCTTGCTTGTCGATTAGGCTGTTTGCGAAACTTAATATCATTCTGAAATTTACCTCGCCCGTCTGATAATCGAAATCGAAATGTCCGTCGGGAAGGTAGGCATTGACGAAACTCACCGCAACGGCAAATACGTCGCGCTTTTCTTTTGGAACGGTGAAAAGCAGGGGCGAGAGGGCAAGAACTATCATCTCGGTTGCGTTTACTGTGGTGTCGAGCGCAACGAGGGTATGCTCGCCTCGCATAAGACAAGTCAGCGACAAACTCTTTTTGTTTGCGGTGTATTTTGCGCCGTTTTCGCCTATGACTTCGCACAGATTCTTAAAGACGGTTTTGGCAAGTTTTTTTTGATTGAAACGAGTTTTTATATCGCGCATAATTTAGAAACCGAGTTTTATTTTCTTTTCGACGTTGAAAGCGAAATCCTTTTCGCTTGCGGCGTTTTTGAAGTCGTTTGCGCAGAGCGTGACGGATTTTTGTCCTTCGAGTTGACTACGCATAGCCGCCTTTGCCCACGTCCTTTCAAACAGATTGCGCACAAAGCGCGCGTTGCTGAAATTCTTTGAGTTTATAACCTCGTCGGACAAGCCTAAAAAGTACTCTTTTACGGCAGGATAAAGGTCGTTCGCAACCTTAAATTTGCTCGTCGCCATAGACTCGTATATCTCGAAAAGTTGCTCGCGAGTGAAGTTCGGAAACTCGATTGTGTAGGGCATCCTGCTTTTCAAGCCGCGGTTCGCTTGCATAAGCGTTTCCATATCGTCGGTGTAGCCTGCCATAATGACGACGAGGTCGTTTTTGTGGTTTTCCATTTCGGATATGAGGGTGTCGATTGCCTCTACGCCGTAGTCCTTGACGTTGCCGTCGCCGCGATAGAGCGAGTACGCTTCGTCTATGAAAAGCACCGAGCCGTATGCGTCGCGGCACATACCCGATGTTTTGGGCGCGGTTTCGCCTATGTATTGTCCGCAGAAATCCCTGCCTTTGTACTCGTACAGATTGCCTATGCGAAGCACGCCTTTTTCTTTGAGAATCTTGCCGAGTATGCGCGCGACGGTGGTTTTGCCCGTGCCGGGGCTTCCCACGAATCGCATATGCAAACACGGACGGTCAGGACCGTTTTCGGCTTTGGACAACTCGATTTGAGCAAGGATTTCTTGAATTTTCGCCTTGATTTTTTCGCAACCCACGAGTTTGTCGAGTTGCGCCATACCTTCCGAATTATCGTCGAACGTTGCGCAAACTTTCTTTGCGTCGCTTACGCCTATAAGCGTTGCGTTCTTTGCGCCGTTTGCGACGGAAACATACTTTCTGTACACAATCTCTTTGACGACCTTTTTTATCGTGTTGAGTCCGTAGAACTTGCCGTCGCTCTTTTCTTCGGCAATGCGCTTAAAGACGTATTCCCACGCGTTTTGCGACACGGTCATACCATATTTTTCAAAGTCGCGCTTTGCGATTTCCTTCGTTTCCGCACTGTCGAAGGGCGGGAAAGCCAAAGTCTTGATGTAGGCAACATCTTTGAGAGAAGTTTCCACCTTGCCGAGTACGTCCTTGTCCACAAATGGAACTCTGAAAACGATAACGTGTTTTTTGCTCGCTTTTTGCGCTTCTTTGAGGAATTTTCTGAAGTCTTCGGAATCCGTCTTATCAATCCACTTGCTTATGTCGAAGCAAACGACGTGCGCGTCGTCGTCCTCAAATTTTGTCAACGCTTCGCTTGCCGCGCTCAAATCTTCTTTGGGTTTGTCCGATAAATTGAGTGTGATTTCGAGAACGGGGGATTTTGTCGATACTTTTGCAAGCGACAATCCGCTCACGATTCTCGCAAGTATGGCGAGATAGGTGGAAAGTCCGCAACCGTCGCCTATCGAAAACAGATAACTTTGCGACATAAACACGTCTTGCGAGCCGTTTTTCTGCATTTCGGGCGCAATCGCAACGAGTTCTTTTATCAGCGATTTGTATTCCTTTGCGCCGACGAGAATATTGACGAGTCCGAGTGTGTCGTCAAGGGTAAATTCTTCCGAATCTTCCTTTTTTTGTTCGGATTCTTCCTCTGCGTGTTCTTTGTCCGAAAAATTCAATGCGTAAACGCTCGTTTTGCCGTACTTGTATGCAAAAAACGAGGCGATTTTGTTTTTGAGTTTCTCATAGTCGTTTTCGTCTACGGACAAGGTGAGATGCAGATACGAGTCGCTCACTCTTTCGACTTTGCCTTTGACGAACTTGTCTTTGATGACTTCGACGGGATATTTTGCGTCGTCGATTCGCGACAAAACCCAGTTGTATTCGAGATCTATGCGTAATATTTTCTTCATAGAGTACCTTTTGCGGTTTTTAATATAAATTAGTATACAATATAGAGTAGGCTATTTACAAGATATTTTTGCGCCATAGACGCAAGGAATTTGTGACTGTGGCGCAGTGATATGCACGCAAAGCGTGCGTGAAATTGCGCTTGCGGCACAGTGAAATTTGCGCTGTGTGCAAGTGAAATTGCACACAGGTGTGCAGTTGCGGAATATTTGAGTTTTATTTCAACTGTTGATTTATATTAATATTAAATTAATCATCCTATAACTCTTTATCGAGTTGCTTTATTTCGTTTTCGTGATATAATGGTAAAAATTTATTAATCTCAAACGGAATATCCGCTTCGAGTAAAGGACAGGGGCTTATGGCTACTTATTACAATCAACCGTCGAGAACTTTCAACGAGTATCTGCTCATTCCCGGATACACGGACGAGAATTGCATTCCTGCAAACGTGAGTTTGAAAACGCCTCTCGTCAAATTCAAAAAGGGTGAGCAACCTCAAATATCGCTCAACATCCCGATGACTTCTGCCATTATGCAATCGGTGAGCAACGACACGCTCGCAATCGCTTTGGCAAGAGAAGGCGGGATTTCTTTTATATTCGGCTCGCAATCAATAGAGAGCGAAGCGGAAATGGTGAGAAAAGTGAAAGCGTACAAGGCGGGTTTCGTTTTGTCGGACAGCAACCTTACCCCCGAAAATACGCTTGCAGACGTGCTTAACCTCGTTGCGCAAAAGGGGCACAACACCATTCCCATCACCGACGACGGAACGTCCAACGGTAAACTTTTGGGTATGGTGACGAGCCGCGATTACAGAGTCAGCCGTATGTCGCCCTCTCTCAAAGTTAAAGAGTTTATGACGCCGCTCGAAAAACTTATCACCGCGCCGCAAAACACGACGCTCATCGAGGCAAACGACATCATCTGGGATCACAAACTCAATTCCATTCCCATCGTCGACGACGAGGGCAGATTGCTCTATATGGTTTTCCGCAAGGACTACGACCAACACAAGAAGAACCCCGACGAACTTTTGGATTCGAGCAAGAGATATATGGTCGGCGCGGGCATAAACACTCTCGACTACGAGCAAAGAGTGCCGGCTCTTATCGAGGCGGGCGCGGACGTCTTGTGTATCGACTCGTCGGAAGGCTACACCGTATGGCAAAAGAGAACTCTCGATTATATCCGCAAAAACTACGGCGACAAGGTTAAAGTGGGCGCGGGCAACGTCGTTGACAAGGACGGTTTCAACTTCCTTGCGGACTGCGGCGCGGACTTCATAAAAGTGGGAATCGGCGGCGGCTCTATCTGCATAACACGTGAACAAAAGGGTATCGGCAGAGGTCAGGCAACCGCGCTTATCGAGGTTGCAGAGGCTCGTGACGAGTACTTCAAAAAGACGGGCGTTTATATCCCCATTTGCTCGGACGGCGGCATCGTGCAAGACTACCATATGACTCTCGCTTTGGCAATGGGCGCGGACTTCCTTATGCTCGGCAGATACTTTGCCAGATTCGACGAAAGCCCCACCAACAAACTCGTCATCAACGGCAATTACGTCAAAGAATACTGGGGCGAGGGCAGCAACCGCGCAAGAAACTGGCAACGTTACGATTTGGGCGGCAAGAGCGGTCTCGGATTCGAAGAAGGCGTGGACAGTTACGTTCCGTATGCAGGCAGCCTCAAAGACAACGTTCGCAAGAGTTTGCACAAGGTCAAATCCACGATGTGCAACTGCGGCGCAACGACTATCGAGGCTTTGCACAAAGACGCAAAGATGACGCTCGTTTCCGCAATCAGCATAAAAGAGGGTGGCGCGCACGACGTTATTCAGAAAAACACTTCATACGTGAACAATTAATAATTGTTTTGCGCCGAGTGCAAAACACTTGTCACCCATCTTTTCAAGATGGCTTGACAAATATTTTGGCGCAAACGTCCTGTCACAAACAAATCAGAGCATTTGTTTGTGACGTAAGGGGTTGCAACTTTGAGGCGGCTCGGCAGTTGCAACGATACAAGTTGATGCTCACAACGATTCTTCGTCGCTCTATGTTGTTCGGCTCCGCCTGTCTACGAGCGACGTTTGGGCGGCTGCGAAACCGTATATTAATACCCTAAATCAGCAACTTCCAAAAAAACATTATGTAATTATTGGTGGGGCTTTGCCCCACACCCCAAATATACATACTTGAAATGCGCACGAGAATGTGTTATAATACAATTTGCAAAAAAAATTCAAAGGTGACGCCGAAATGAAAAAACCTATTGTCGCGATAATGTATGACTTCGACAAAACGCTTATCACACGCGATATGCAAGAGTATACGTTTATCCCAAGTCTCGGTATGCAACCCGACGATTTTTGGGATGGTACGCAAACGCTCGCTTCCGAACAACAGATGGATAGCGTGCTTGCTTATATGTATGCGATGATGATTCGCGCCGAAGCAAACGGCAAGCCGCTCAAAAGAGAGGACCTCGTCGAGTGCGGACAACACGTCGTGTATTTGCCCGGCGTCGAGGGCTGGTTCGAGCGCATAAACGGATACGGAAAAGAGGCAGGCGTAGAGGTGGAACACTACGTTCTTTCGTCGGGTCTTAAAGAGATTATAGACGGAACTAGCATCGCAAAACACTTCAAGAAGATATTCGCAAGCGAGTTTTTGTACGGCGAGGACGGCAAAGCCATTTGGGCGAAAATGGCGGTCAACTACACCAACAAAACGCAATTTGTATACCGCATAAACAAGGGCGTGTTGGACATCAGCAACAACGCCGACGTCAACGCTTCCACACCCGAAAGCGACAGACGAGTGTTTTTCAACAATATGATATATCTCGGCGACGGACTCACGGACGTGCCGTGTATGAAACTTGTCAAACTGTCGGGCGGACACTCGATTGCGCTCTATCAGGACGGACAAAAAGAAAAGGTGCAACCGCTTCTTAAACACGAGAGAGTGGACTGGATTTTCCAAGCGGACTATCGCGAGGGACAACCGCTCGATGTCGCAATGAAGAATCTCATTTACAAACTCGGCGTTGACAACACGCTAATTACGCTAAGCAACGACCAAAAAAAAGAGATAGACGCGCCTATTGCGCAGTGAAATGCGCGCAAAATGCCAAATAAACAAAATAAATTGACAGCCTAAATTTAGGGTGTTATAATCTAAACGAAAATTTTATAAAGGCTGTGAAGGAAAGAGTAACTCGATTTTTCCGCACCCAGAGAGAGAAACGTTCGCTGTGAGTTTCTTTGCGAGGGTCGAGCGAAGACCATTCCGGAGTCGCGCGCCGAAACTGCAGTAAGCGTCGCCGCATACCTTGCGTCAAAGGATAAAACGAGTAAAAATCAAGGTGGAACCGAGCATTTATGCGCCCTTGCAAAAAGCGTAGCAGTACGTTTTTTCGAGGGCTTTTTTGTTTGAAAGCCACCGAAATGTATGAAAATATATGAAATTCAATCATAGAAGGAGCATTTTATGAAAGTTGTTTACAACAACGGTACGGTTGGCGAAATCACCGACAAGGCAGAGGAATTGCACGTTATCCGTCACACCGCCGCGCATATTATGGCGCAGGCAATCAAACGCCTTTTCCCCCAAGCGGATTTTGCGTACGGTCCCGCAAACGAAAAAGGATTCTATTATGACGTAGACCTCGGCGACACCAAACTCACCGACGACGACCTTGCTCGTATCGAAGCCGAAATGAAGAAAATCGTCAAAGAGAACTTGCCTATTAAGGCGTTTGCGCTTCCTCGCGAAGAAGCGGTTGCGCTTATGAAAGAAAGAGGGGAAAAGTATAAAGTCGAGCATATCGCGGACTTGCCCGAAGACGCGACCATCACGTTCTATCAACAAGGCGAATACATCGATATGTGCGTAGGTCCTCACCTCACGTACACCAAAGCCCTCAAAGCGTTCAAGATTATGGGGCAGTCGGGCGCATACTGGAAAAACGACAAGAATAACAAGATGCTCACAAGAGTCAAAGGCACTGCTTTTGCAACTCAACAGGAACTCGACGATTATCTCAAACTTCTCGAAGAAGCCGAAAAGCGCGACCATCGCCGCATAGGCAAGGAAATGAAGTTGTTTATGCTCTGCGACGAAGCGCCGGGATTCCCGTTCTTCCTACCAAACGGTATGGCAATCAAAAACTCGCTCATAGATTACTGGCGCGAAATTCACACCCGCGACCATTACGTCGAAGTGTCCACGCCTATGATTATGAACCGTCATCTTTGGGAAACGAGCGGTCACTGGGATCACTATAAAGACAATATGTATTCCACGATTATCGACGACGAAGTGTATTGCGTAAAGCCGATGAACTGCCCGGGCGGCGTTATGGTTTACAAGAGCGAGCCGCACAGTTATCGCGATTTGCCTTTGCGCGTGGGCGAACTCGGACTCGTTCACCGTCACGAACTCAAGGGTGCGCTTCACGGACTTTTCAGAGTCAGATGCTTCACGCAAGACGACGCGCACATCTTTATGAGAAGGGAACAAATCACCGACGAAATCATCGGCGTTGTTCACCTCATCAACGAAGTGTACAGCAAGTTCGGATTCAAATATTTCGTGGAACTTTCCACTCGTCCCGAGAACAGTATGGGAAGCGACGAGGACTGGGAAGCGGCAACAAACGGACTTATCACCGCGCTTGAAAAAATCGGACTTCCGTACATCGTCAACGAAGGCGACGGCGCGTTCTACGGACCGAAAATCGACTTCCACCTCGAAGACACTCTCGGAAGAACATGGCAATGCGGCACCATCCAACTCGACTTCCAAATGCCGCTCAACTTCGGACTCGAATACGTCGACGAAAACGGCGAAAGACAAAGACCCATTATGGTGCACCGCGTCGTTTACGGCTCGATTGAAAGATTTATCGGCATACTCACCGAGCATTTCGCAGGCAAATTCCCGACTTGGCTCGCGCCTATTCAAGTCAAAGTGTTGCCCGTGTCCGAAAAGCACGACGAATACTCAAGAAAAGTGTACGAGGCGTTGCGTGCGGCGAAGATTCGCACCGAATACGACGACCGCAACGAGAAAATCGGCTACAAGATAAGAGAAGCGCAGGTTGTGGACAGAGTGCCGTATATGCTCGTCATCGGTCAACAAGAATCGGACAACGGTACGGTTGCCGTGCGTTTCAGAGACTCTGCCGAAACCAAAACCATGTCGCTTGACGAGTTCGTAAACTTCGTGAGCGAGGAAATCCGCACGAGAAAGTAATCTCGAAAGTCAACCGATAAGAATCCGTCTTAAAAGCGTAATAATCTCGGCGTTTGACCGAGAAAAGCGCAAATAACGCAAAAAAGCGACTCGTTCGTTTGAAAAAGTTACGAAAAACCGCAGAATCCCTGCGGTTTTTTTGTATTTCGGGTTGTTATGCGCCCGCGCGTATGTTAGAATTGATTTTGTAAAATCCTTTCTCGAGGTGCAACGTGAAAAAAGAAAAAACAAAAACGACTACGTCCGAACCCATAGCGGAAGCGGACAGAGTGCCTCTCAAAGAGAAACTCGCCTACGGCATCGGCGGCCTTATGGACGGCGGCGGCGTGAGCATGATGTCTTGCGTTATGCTTGCCTATATGACCAAAAACGGCATTGCTATGACCATTGCTTCCACGATTATGATGATCGCAAAGTTCTGGGACGCAATCACCGACCCGTTTATGGGCTTTATTTCCGACAATACGCGCGGCAAGTGGGGAAGAAGAAAACCCTATATGTTCTTCGGCGGAATATCCTTGTTCTTGTGCATATTCCTCGTGTTTCTGCCCGTAAGAGAGTGGGGCGTGAGCGTGGGCGGATTCACGGCGTACATTATAATTATGTATTTGTTGTGGAACACTTGCTCGACGGTTACGCAAGTGCCGTACTGCTCGATGGCAAGCGACATTACGCCTTCGTTCAGAGAACGTAACAACGCGAACACCGTCAAACTCATCTTTACGGCTATCGCTTCGGGACTCGGCTACGTTTTGCCGCTTATGTTCATCGAGGCTCTCACCAACCCCGACGGAACGGGATTCCTGTTTGTTCCGCAACTCGATTCCACGCAATTCTGGCTCTGTATGAGTTTGGTGTTCGGCACGCTGTTCGGCGGCGGACTGGTTATCTGCGGCATATTCGTCAAAGAACGTATCAAACCCAAGACCCCGAAAAAGCATTTCAACCTCAAACAATTCGCAAACAGTTACGCAGTGCCATATAAGAATCGCTCTTATCGTTGGCATATCGTGATGTACGTCACGGCGTTTATCTGTATGGACATCATTTCCGCGCTCGCGGTCTACTACGCAACGGACGTATGGCACGGCTACGAACTGTTCGGAATGAAAATGTCCTCGTTGTTTATCATCGCGCCTATGATGGTGGCGGCGGTCGTTATGTTCCCGCTCGCTCGCGTTATGATGGACAAAAAGAGCAAGCAATTCGCTTTCCGTATGGGACTTCCGTTCTATATTGCGGGCGGCATTATGCTCGCAGCAATGGACCCGAGTTGGGCACCGCCCATACTCGTTCCCATCGTCGCGCTCATAATGGGTCTCGGCTTCGGCGGCGCGCAAATGATGCCGTGGATTATCTTCCCCGACACGGTGGACGTTGCAGAAATGGCAACCGGTCAACGCCCGACGGGAACGTACAGCGGTATGATGACGCTTGCAAGAAAAGTCGGCGGCGGACTCGGCGTGGGTATGGTCGGCTGGGTTATCGGCGCGCTCGGTTACGTCGAAAACACCTCGAACGACCCTGCGGCATACGTTCAACAATCGGACACCGTTCTGCTCGTCGTTCGCTTGACGCTCGGCATCTCGGTTGCGGTGTTCATTACGATTGCGCTTATCGCTTCGTTCAGATATAAGATTACCAGCGCGAAACTCACGAGAATCCGCTACTTTATCGAAGCGAGAAAATCGGGCAAGACTCTCACCGACGAAGAAAGCGCGGAAAGAGAAGCGCTCATTGCCGAACTTTACGGCAAGGTCGCTCCCGAAGACATCGTAGACCCTTCCGTCAAACTCGACGAAGAAGGCAATATCGTTGAAGAAGAAGTCGAAACCGACGTCGCCGAAGGCGTTGAAGGTTCTCTCGAACAAATCGCCGAAACCGACGAGGAAATAAAAGCACTTGAAAAAGAACTGAAAGTCGCTCAACTTAAAAACGAAATCGAGAACGAAAAAGGTAAAACGACAGTAACTTGCAAGTATTGCGGTGCAAAGAATAAAGCAAGCGACACCGTTTGCGTTATGTGTGGTGCTAAACTGGATAAATGAGCAAAAAAATGACTTTATATATAAATTTTGTGCATATAAAACAGTGATTGTGATACAAAGAGGTTAAAATGAACGGACGTTTCGAAAAGCGCGACGGCAGAGAAGTTATCGTAAAAGAGAATGGCAAGCCTTTCAGAATTTTGCAACTTACCGATATTCACATCGGCGGTTCTTTGGGCACTCGCAAGAAGGACGAACTCGCTCTTGCGGCGGTCGAAAAGATAGTCAAAAACGCAAATGCGGACTTCGTTGCGGTCACGGGGGATATGGTGTATCCTATGCCTTTGCTCAATCAAGGCACGAGAAACAACCTCAAATCCACAAAGATGTTCGCTTCCGTTATGGAAAAACTCGGCGTGGACTGGACGGTGGTTTTCGGCAATCACGACAGCGAGGTTTGGGCAAAACTTAACAAAGAGCAACTCGGCGATTTTTATTCCGCGCGCCCGCATTGCCACTTTCAAAAGGGCGACCCCGATATATTCGGCGTGGGCAACTATTGCATACCCCTTCTCAACGAGGACGGCTCGCTCAACACCGCGCTTATGTTCATCGACAGCAACGCCTATCTGACGTGGAACTTTTTCAGCGGTTTCGACGTCATTCACGACAACCAAATCGAGTGGTACAAAAAGGAAATTAAAGCCCTTTCGAAAGGCGGCGAGGTTGCAAAGTCGCTTGCGTTCTTCCACATTCCGCCCAAAGAGTTTAAGGAAGGGTGGGAAAAGTGTTACAGAGGTTCGAGCGAGGCGACCTATCATTGCGGATTCGTGCAGGAAAAGGACAACTATTTCGGCTATCCCAAAACCAAAGAGGGCAACTTCTTCGGCGAAATGGTCAAACTCGGCAGTTGCAAGGGTATGTTTATGGGACACGACCACCTCAACACGCTGTCTATGACCTACAAGGGTATTCGCCTGACATACGGAATGAGCATTGACTATAATGCGTACAAGGGCATAGCAAAACGCAATACGCAAAGAGGCGGAACGCTCATCGACATCTACGATGACGGCTCGTTCGACGTGACTCTTTTGCCGCTTTCAGATTGCAAATGAAAAACGCAAAATAATACGAAATGAAAATATCGAAGAACAAAACGTTTGCGCCTCGCTCCTGCGAGGCGTCGTTTTTTTTATACTACAAATATTAAATAAATAAATTTTTATCTATATTTTAACAAAATCGTTTGATTTGCAGGTATAATTTGTTATACTTACAATGAATCATTTTTTGGAGGCTATCAAATGAAAAAAGAATTTGCTCAAAAGAAAGTTCTTTTTACCGAAACTGTCCTTCGCGACGCAAATCAATCTTTGATTGCAACGCGTTTGCCGTATTCTAAATTTGCCGACATTCTTCCCACGATGGACAAAGCGGGTTACTACTCTGTCGAGTGCTGGGGCGGTGCGGTTTTCGACGTTTGTCTGAGATATCTCGACGAAGATCCGTGGAAGCGTTTGCGCGACATTCGCAAGGCTATGCCCAACACGAAACTTCAAATGTTGCTCAGAGGTCAAAACCTTCTCGGTTACAAGCATTATCCCGACGAAATCGTCAAGATGTTCGTTGAAAAATCCGTTGACAACGGCATCGACGTCATTCGTATTTTCGACGCGCTCAACGACGTGCGCAATCTCGAAACCGCAACAAAAACCGCAATCAAGTGCGGCGCGACGGTGTCGGGCGCAATCAGTTATACGCAAAGCCCCGTTCACACTCTCGAAGCGTTTGCAAAACTTGCAAAACAACTCGAAGAAATGGGCGTTGCAACCGTCTGCGTCAAGGATATGGCAGGCACGATGACTCCGCGCGAAGCGTACGAACTTATCGGCGCAATCAAAAACGAAGTCAAAATCCCCGTCGTTTTGCACACGCACTGCACCACGGGTATGGCGTATATGACCTATATGAAGGCAATCGAGGCGGGCGTCGACGTCATCGACACCGCAACTTCTTGTTTCAGCGGCGGCACGAGCCAACCCGCAACCGAAACTATCAATATCGCCCTCAAACAACTCGGATACGAAACGGGTCTTAACGACGACGTGCTCAAACAAGTCAACGACTTCTTCAAGCCCATAAGAGACGGCTATCTCAAAGACGGCACGCTCAATCCCAAGATGCTCACCACCGACACCGACGCTCTCACTTACAAAGTGCCCGGCGGTATGCTCTCGAACCTCGTTTCGCAACTCAAAGCACAAAACGCTATGGACAAATTCGAGCAAGTGCTTATCGAAACGCCGAAGGTCAGAGCGGACCTCGGTTTCCCGCCGCTCGTTACGCCTATGAGCCAAATGGTCGGCGTTCAGGCAACCAACAACGTGCTTTGCGGCGAGAGATACAAGAATATTTCCAAAGAAGTCAAAGCGTATTGCAGAGGCGAGTACGGCACTTCGCCCGCGCCAATCAATCCCGACGTTATGAAAAAGGCGCTCGGCGACGAGAAACCCGTCGAGGGCAGATACGCCGATACGCTCGAACCCGTCTTTGAAAAGACCAAAGAGGAACTCAAAGGCGTCGCAAAGAACGACGAGGACGTGCTTTCCTACATTCTTTTCCCGCAAGTGACCGAAAAGTACTTCGCCGCTCGCAAGGCAAAAGAAGAAAAAGTGGTCAAATACACCATTTCCCCCGTTGAGGAATAAGAGGTGAACTATGAATAACATCTTACTTTGCGGAATTTTGAACAAAAACGACCCCCTCAAAGTCACCGACGCGCTTTTGCTTGCGCTCATCGGCATAGTGGTGGTTTTCATCGTTCTTATTCTGCTTATGCTTATCGTATCGCTCGTGGGCAAAATCTTTGACGGAAGCGAAAAACTCAAAGAAAAACACCCCGAATGGAACGATAAAGTGCAGAATCTCAAAGCAAAAATGACGTTCTGGAAAAAGGATAAGAAAGAGGAAACCGAAACCGTCGAGCAACCCCTCGCAAAAGGCACTTGCGGCGAACTTAAACTTATCAACACCGACGAGCGCGACGCCGCTATGATTATGGCAATCGTCGCAGACCAAACCGATACGCCTCTCAACGAGTTGCGTTTCAAATCCATCAAGAGAGTAGAGGACGAAGAAAAATGATTTACAAAGTTACATTAAACGGAAAGATTTACGAAGTCGAAGTTGAAAAGGGCGAGGCTGTCATTCAAGCCGAATACGAAGCCGCGCTTCCTCAGGCGACCCCCGTTGCGGCAACGCAAGAAGTCGTCGCCGCACCCAGCGTAGCACCCGTGGCGACAGCGCCCGCAAGCGCAGGCGCAAATTCCGTCACCGCACCTATGCCCGGCACTATCAACGCCGTCAAGGTGACAAGCGGTCAACAAGTCAAAAAAGGCGACGTACTCTTTATCCTCGAAGCAATGAAAATGGAAAACGAAATCTATGCCGATAAGGACGGCAAAGTCGGTCAAGTGTTCGTGCAAAAGGGCGCGAGCGTCAGCACCGGCTCACCGCTTTGCGAATTGAACTGAGAGGTTTTGTATGGATATAGGCGAAATCTTGAAGAATATCTGGAACGGCAGCGGCTACCATCTTTTCGGTCAGGAAGGCGGTTGGCAATCCATCGTGATGATTGTAATCGCGCTGTTTTTCCTCTATCTCGGCATCAAAAAGCAGTTTGAACCGTTGCTCCTTGTGGGTATCGCGTTCGGTATGCTTCTCACCAATTTGCCCGCACTCGACGGCGACAAAATCTTCCATCCGGAATGGTGGACGGGCGAAGATGCCGTTGCAAACGGCGTAAATTACCTTAACGTTTTGCAACACGGCGGCTTGCTTGATATGCTCTACATAGGCGTAAAGACGGGCGTTTATCCCTGCCTCATTTTCATCGGCGTGGGCGCAATGACCGACTTCGGACCTATGCTTTCTCGTCCGAGTTCGCTCGTTCTCGGCGCGGCGGCGCAAGGCGGTATCTACCTCGTGCTTATTCTCGCGGCGGCAATGGGATTCACCGGCGGACAAGCGGCATCCATTTCTATTATCGCAGGCGCGGACGGCCCGACGGCTATCTTCCTTACAAAGTCGCTCGCACCCGAACTGCTTGCGCCTATCGCAGTTGCGGCATACTCGTATATGGCTCTCATTCCGCTTTTGCAACCGCCTTTTATGAAGTTGCTCACAACAAAGAAAGAGCGTATGGCCGTTATGCAATCCACCCGCAAAGTCAGCAAGAAAGAGAAGATTATTTTCCCGATTCTCGTCACAATCGTCGTGTCCTTGCTTTTGCCGTCCGTTGCACCTCTGCTCGGAAGCCTTATGTTCGGCAACCTCTTGCGTGAATGCGGCGTAACCGAAAGACTCAGCGACACCGCGCAAAACGCGCTTATGAACATTGTCACGCTGTTCCTCGGCATTTCCGTCGGTGCAACCGCAGTCGGCTCGACCTTCCTCACCTTGTCCACGATCAAAATCGTGTTCCTCGGTCTTGCAGGATTCGTGCTTGCCACAATTTGCGGCTTGCTCATCGGCAAATTGCTCTACGTCATCTCGAAAGGAAAAATTAATCCGCTCATCGGTTCTGCAGGCGTATCCGCCGTGCCTATGGCGGCGCGTGTGTCCAACACCGTCGGACTTCAATACAACAAAGGCAACTATCTTCTTATGCACGCAATGGGTCCGAACGTAGCAGGTGTTATCGGGTCGGCGGTGGCGGCTGGATTCTTGCTCGCCGTCTTTGGTTAAGGCTCTCAAATAGCGAATAACTGCGTCAACGCCCCTCTCGACAATATGAGAGGGGCGTTTTTTGTCATCAAAACTCAAATTAAAATTTCCCCTTTCCTCAGGTGTTTTCCCTATCGCCGTTCCCCCTCTGCACAAGTTTGAGGGAACCCACGGCGACCGCGTAGCGGGGGACAACACTCGGTGCTCGCATAGAAAGGG
>URIX01000007.1 GCA_900547975.1 uncultured Eubacteriales bacterium
CGCCGCCGTTGCGGCTCCGATTCCGTCTTCGAAATTACACATTCCGTTAATAAGTACGCCTTAATTAAGTTTTCATTTAGCCGCTTGCGTGCGAAGCACGCCATCACCAAGCAAGCACTCGCACGGAATTGCGGCTTGAGTTTTTGTCCGTCTCATTTTGAGAGTAAAGAGGGCTTGCGCGGTTAGTAGAGTGACAAACAAGCGTGGCTCTTGGCGATAGACAAGTCTGTCTGTTGCCATTGCCACAGCGACCGTTTGTCACAGTTGTTCGCTCAATAGTACGTTTTATTGTAAAACGCGATATTGAGATGAAGAACAAGGAAGATGCGATTTTTGAACAACGAGCGTACTTAGGCGTACGTGACTTGCGAAAAAATCGCATTTGACGCAGTTGTTCGCTCAATAGCGCGTTTTAGCAGCAACGGATGAGGTCGCCACCCATACACTCACAACAACAATCCGCACACCAAAGCGCTTGACAAGCCGAGCAAAGTCCGTCGGCTACGTCGGAATCGCGTTGGGAATAGGTGCGATTGGACGCTTGGTCGGATTTGCCGTAAACGCCTTGCGAGCCTTGCTTGTCGTAGGGACGAGAACCGTCTATTTTCTTTTTGAGGTTGTTCAAGGCACGAGTGTATTTGTCGTTGGACGGGTCCATTTCGATTGCCATTTCGAGTTGTTTTTTGCTGTCGTTGAGCCAGTTTTTCTCATAAAAAACGATGGACTGATAGTAGTGCCATTCCGCTCCGCGATAGGATATTTCATCAAGAGCGCGTTGCGCACCCTCAACGTCCTTGTTGCGAATTGCGTTGCGCACGTTCTCAAACGACGAATCGCCGTCGCCCGTGACGGTTGCGGACTCGTGAGAAAGTTCCATTGCTTGCTGATATGCGTCGTCGAGTTGAGTGAGCATACGCGCCGCTTGCGCGCCCTCGTCGCCCTCGTCGAAAACACGCTCTTGATAATAAGCGCGCTTTTTTTTGTATGCTTCGAGAATTTCGCTTTGAGATGCGTCCTTGCTTACGCCAAGAATCACAAACGGGTCATTCGGCATTTATCTTCTCCTTTGAGCAGTCGCTCTAATTGCATCTTTATTCCGAGATATATTGTGTTGCTCAACACGCCCTCATACATTTTTATGTCCATAGCGTTGTATGAGCCGACCATCTTGTTATAGGTCGAATTGAGCAAAAACGAGAGTTCATCTGCGTTTTTGGCAAGATAATCTTGCTTTTGTGTGCATTTGCCGTAATTCAGCACGAGCGGATTATATTCGTCGGACTTGCTGTCCTTTTCAACGTCGTCGACGGCGTCGAGCAAATATATTAGCCTGCCGAGATTGTAGCAAAACGTGTCGATATTGTCATCGGTCTTTATCAAAAGCCTCGTCATATCGCGCATAAGCGTTGCGAAAGTATCGGCAACTCGGTCTATACTGTCGCAGTTTTCCTTTTCGAGTTTCCTCAAATCCGAAAAACTTTTTTGCATAATTTCGTCGATTTTTCCAAGTCTTTTCGCCGCTTTTTTCTTGCGTGGCGCGAGCATATTTTTGAGTATCGCGCGCGACTTTTTGCCGTCGTATACGTCGTCTTCGAGGTTGTAGTATACGAGCATAACTGCTATATCGGCAATCTTTTTTGAAAGTTCGTCTGTCTTGACGACCACTTTTTTCTTGCCGTTGTAGGCGCACAACTTACGCTCGAATGTCACGGGCGTGTTTGTGAGCGAATGCAAAAGCACGTTGTAAAAAGTCACGTCATAGTTGGTGCAAAGTCTCGTAAATTCCGCACCCGTTTCGCCGAGAGTTTTGCAAAGTCCGCAATAAAAGGATTGGAACACGTTGAAATCCTTGATATACATATTGAGTTTATCGGGAATAACGTATCCGAACATTTTGTTGCCTCTTTGTATAATAATATACTCTTTGTCTTAAACAATCCTTAAAACTCGCCGCCGAGTTGCATTGTGCGGATTGCCTAAATTTATGCGGTGATTTCGTCCGCCACTTCGAGCACGGTTTTCTTGACTTCCGTTCTGTCGATAACTTTGGTGTGAATCTCTTTTGCGCCCTCGAGTTCGAGTATACAATCGGGACATTCGAGCGCGGTGAGATTGTAAAGTTTGACGACCGCCTTGTACGAATCCCTTTCCCTCGAACCGATTGCGCCGAGCACGTCAATCGGGAATTTGTACGGATTTGCCGTAGACAAAACGACGGTCGGGGTTTCGTCGTCGGTTTCGCAAGAATAGTCGTTGTACACGCTTGCCGCAACCGCCGTGTGGGTGTCCATAATGTAGTCGTCGAGGTCAAAGAAGGTGGAAATGGCGTTTTTCGTGTCTTCTTCATCAGCCCAACCCGCGACGAAATTGTCGAGATTCACTTCGTCGAAGTCTATCTCGAATCTGCCCGTCTTTTTGAGGCTGTCGTAAAGCTTACGCACTTTTTCGTCGTCGCGGTCGTAAATCTCGTATATAAGTCTTTCGAGATTGCTCGACACCAAAATGTCCATTGACGGCGACATCGTTTTGTAAAACACGCGATTTATATCGTATACGCCGTCGTTGAAAAAGTCGGTGAGCGCGTTGTTTGCGTTGGACGCAACGATAAACTTTTCAACGGGCAAGCCCATACGATAGGCGTAATATCCGGCAAGTACGTCGCCGAAGTTGCCCGTCGGGACGGCAAAGTTTATTTTGTCCCCGAGTTCTATTTCGCCGCTGTCCACGAGGTCGCAGTATGCGGATATATAGTAGGCGATTTGAGGCGCGAGTCTGCCCCAGTTTATTGAATTTGCAGAAGACATCGCAATGCCTTTTGCTTTGAGTGTGTCTATTGTTTCCTTGTCGTTGAAAACTCGTTTCACCGCCGCTTGCGCGTCGTCGAAGTTGCCTTTTATGCCGAAAACGTGAACGTTGCCGCCCTCTTGCGTGACCATTTGCAAGCGTTGCATTTCGCTCACGCCGCTAACGGGATAAAACACCGCGACGTGCGTGCCGTCTACGTCCTTAAACCCTTCGAGCGCGGCTTTCCCGGTGTCGCCGCTCGTTGCGGTGAGCACGAGAGTTTGCTCGTTTATGCCGAGTTTTTTCTTGCTCGCAGTGAGAAGATACGGCAAAACGGTGAGCGCAATATCCTTAAAAGCGCAAGTCGGGCCGTGCCAAAGTTCGAGCATATAGAGCCCGTCCTCGACCTTGACGAGAGGACATACCGCGTCGTCGTCGAAGCGGTTGTAGGCGCGTTTGGCATATCCCAAAAGTTCCTCGAAAGAAAACTCGTCCATATACATAGACAAGATTTTCGCCGCGCGTTCGGGATAGTCGAGCGGAATGAGATTTTCGATGTCTGCAAGACTTAAAATCGGGAATGACGACGGAACGAAAAGTCCGCCGTCATCCGAAATGCCTTTTACGATAGCCTCGCTTGCCGAAATCTCGATTTTTGAGTTTCTAGTGCAAGTGTACTTCATCTTTTTCGTTGTGCATTGCAATTACGCGCGAATGAAATCAGGGAAATTTTCCTCGTTTTCGCTCACCGTAACCACGAATTTGGTGTCGGTGTTCTTTGCAATCTCTCTGAGGTCGTCAAAAAAGTCTTTCATCTCGAAAACGGTTTTGCCGAGCATTCTGTGCGCACCGTCGATGTAGAGCGTTTCGATGTCGTGATTGCCTGCAAGCAAACCTTTGAGGAAGCCGATGAGCGCTTCTTCGCTTACGGGTGCGTCTCCTCTTTTGAGTTGTTTGGCGTTGACCATACGAACTCTGTAATTGAGAGAGTACATATATCTGTCGGTATCCGTCACGAAAACGATGTCGCCTTTTGCGGTTTCAACGTTGTCGTTTGCCATATCGATGATGATTTTCGTTTTGCCCGTGCCTTTGGCACCAGTTATAAATTTTATCATAAGCCCTCCGCTTATATTTATATTCAATTATATTATATAAAAAAAGTTATCCGATTTCAACCCGCAATTTTCAAAAAAGTGCACATTTTTCTATTCGGCAAAAATTAACGGATAAAATCAGCGATTTTTGCTCTTTGAAAGGAAATATGCGTGTCTTTGAGGGTCGAGCAAAGATATCATAGTGTCGAGTTCGCCGTCGCTTATGGCGGTGGTGCGTCCCGACGCGTATTCCTTGTCCGCAAATTCTTTGATTCTCGCCACGAGTTCGTCGCCCTTTTGCACCTTTTCTTCGGTGGGCAACTCGTAGTAGGCGTTTATCCAGTACGCGATTCCCGCAAGCCCGCTGAACGAGTCGACAATCACTCTCGGCGCTCTGCCCAAAATCTTTTCGGTATCGAAAATGTTGTAAATCTCTTGGTCTTTGAGCATACCGTCGGCGTGAATACCCGCCTTGGTGACGTTGAAGTTTTTGCCGACGAACGGAGTTTGAGGCGGAATATGATAACCCATTTCGTCCTCGAAATAGTCGGCAATCTCGCTTATGACTTCGAGATTCATACCGTTTGTAGTGCCTCTGAGCGACGCGTACTCTATCGCCATTGCTTCGAGGGGCGTATTGCCCGTGCGCTCGCCTATGCCGAGCAACGTCGTGTTGACCGTCGAGCAACCGTACAGCCACGCCGTCGCGCTGTTGGTGACCGCCTTGTAAAAGTCGTTGTGTCCGTGCCATTCGAGTTGCTCGCTCGGCACTTGAGCGTAGTAGCGAAAGCCGTAAATTACGCCTTGTACGCTTCGAGGCATAGAAGTGCCGGGATAGGTCACGCCGTAGCCCATAGTGTCGCAAGCGCGGATTTTGATTGGGATTCCGCTTTCTTTTGACAATCTCATAAGTTCGATTGCAAACGGAACGACAAATCCGAAATAATCCGCTCTCGTGATATCCTCGAAGTGACAGCGAGGCACGATTCCTCTGTCGAGAGCCATCTTGACGACTGACAAATACTTGTCCATCGCCTGACGACGAGTCATATTCATTTTTTTGAAGATGTGATAGTCCGAGCAACTCACGAGTATGCCCGTTTCCTTGATTCCGAACTGCTTGACGAGTTCAAAATCCTTTTCGTTTGCGCGTATCCAACTTGTAACTTCGGGAAAATCGTAACCGAGTTCGAGGCACTTTTTGACCGCTTCTTTGTCCTTGTCGCTGTAAAGGAAAAACTCACTCTGCCTTATGATTCCGTTTTTGCCGCCGAGTTTGTGAAGCATTTTGTAAAGTTCCACAATGTCCTTGACCTTAAAAGGCTGCATAGCCTGTTGACCGTCGCGGAAAGTCGTGTCGGATATATACAATTCCTTTGGACATTCCATAGGAACATGGCGCATATTGAACGCGATTTTTGGGATTTTACCGTAGGTAAAAATTTGTCTGTGAAGGTTTGGACGAGCAACGTCTTGCAAGGACGGTTTGTAAGTGTGTTCTTCAAGAAGGTGGTTGCGCTTGTTGTATTCGACTATCATTTGCCCTCCGTCACTCGATGTTTTCGAGCATCTTGTTTTGCACCGCGATTTGAAGCGCGGAAATCATTTCGTCAAGGTCGCCGAGCATAAACTTGTCGATGTTGTAAAGGGTAAGCCCTATGCGGTGGTCGGTGACTCTGCCTTGCGGAAAATTGTAGGTGCGGATTCTCTCGCTTCTATCGCCCGTGCCGACTTGCGCGCGACGATTTTCGGCATATTCCTTTTCCGCTTGCGAACGGTAGAAGTCGTACACGCGGGATTTGAGCACTTTTAGAGCCTTTTCCCTGTTTTTAATCTGACTTCTTTCGTCTTGGCACTCTACAACTATGCCCGTGGGGATATGCGTCATTCGGATTGCGCTTTCCGTCTTATTGACGTGCTGTCCGCCCGCGCCGCCCGAACGATATGTGTCCACTTTTATGTCGTTTTCGTTGAGGTTGACCTCTACGTTCTGCGCTTCGGGAAGCACCGCAACGGTTACGGTGGACGTATGCACCCTGCCTTGCGACTCGGTTTCGGGAACGCGTTGCACCCTATGCACGCCGCTCTCGAATTTGAGTTTGCCGTATACGCCCTTGCCCGTTATCATAAACACGAGTTCTTTCGCGCCGCCGAGTTCGGTGTAGTTCATATTGACTTCCTCGACTTTCCAGCGGTTGTTTTCGGCGTAATGGCGGTACATTTTCATAAGTTCCGTTCCGAAAAGAGCCGCCTCCTCGCCGCCCGCGCCCGCGCGTATTTCCATAATAACGTTGTTGTCTTCGTCGGGGTCTTTGGGCAAGAGGGATATTTTGAGGTCGTTTGCGTCCTTGTCGAGAGCCTCGCGCAAATCGTCGAGTTCCTGCTTTAACAACGACTTCATATCGGGGTCGGTTTCCGCCGCCGCCATACTCTCGCAATCCTCGAAATTCTGCTTATGCTTTTTGTATACGCCGTAAATTTCGCAAATCGGGGCGAGGTCGGAATGTTCCTTTGAAAGCGACTTGAATTTCTCTTGGTCGGATATGTTTTGCGGCAAAGACAAAAGATTGCCCACTTCTTCGTAGCGAGCCTCGATTTTGTCTAATTTTTGAAGCATACCGTCGGATATTTTCATTTTCTTTTCACCACTGCGATACGGTCGAGTCCTTCGATGTCTTTGACAATTTCGACGTCGTAGCCCTCGAATATCGCCTTAATATCGTCTGCCTGTCCCGCGCCGAATTCCAAAAGAAGCACGCCGTCGTCTTTGAGATGTTCGTCGAGTTTGTTTGCGATTATGCGGTAGAATTTCAAGCCGTCGCTGTCGCCGTCAAGCGCGAGTTGAGGCTCGAAATCCTTGACTTTGGAATCGAGTTTCTGAACGTCGGACGTCGGAATATACGGCGGATTCGACACTATTACGTCAAACGCCTTATTTGCCACCGCGCCCCACATATCGCCCTTTGAAAAGTCCACTCGAACGCCCGTGTTGAGCGAGTTTGCAAGCGCAACGTCTATCGCGCCCACGCTCACGTCGCACGCGCTCACTTTCGCATTCGTGTTCTTTGCAATCGCAACCGCAATCGCGCCGCTTCCCGTACACAAGTCGAGAACGTCGCATTGCGTTTGTTTTTCCTTTATCGTCGCAATCGCCTTTTCCACGAGTTCTTCGGTTTCGGGACGAGGTATAAGCACGTTTTTGTTGACGGCAATTTTTATGCCGTAAAACTCGCAATAACCGAGCGCGTATTGAAGCGGCGTGCCGTCCGACATACGCTTTGCAATGGCTTCTGCGTTGTCAAACTCGGTTTTGGTGAGGGTTTTGAGAGATTGAAGTTCGCTTCTCTTTTTGCCCGTAACCTCGACGAGCAACCAGTCTATATCCGCTTCGTCAGCACCTTTCGCAATATTTTGAAGTTTGGCTCTCGCAACGCCGTAAGGCACTTTTATATCGAATTTCCTTTCTTCAAGATTGGGATTTTCATCCATAGCAAGCACGGTTTTGAACGCTGTGAGCGACACTTCGAGCATATCGTCGGTAGGCTCTTTGGTGGTAAGTTTTTGAAGTGCCATACCCGGGGCGCGAAGTATGCGTACGAAAAGGCAATCGCTCTTTGCAAGCAATTTCAAAAGTTCGTAGGATACGCCCGCAACGACCGGCAAGAACAACAGTTTGAATCCGAGTTTTATAAGCGCGTTGAGCACCTTTGCGCCGCCGACGTCGCTCGACACGGCAAGTCCGCACTTCTCAATCATAAAGTTGACGAGCACGAAAACCATTATGCTCACCGCTATTACGAAAAACAGGAACGTCGTTCCGCAGCGAGAGTGTTCTCTGGGCATATGCTTTGCGTTTTCGACGGTGAGGTCGAGCCCTCTTTCATAACAGGATATGACCTTGTGTTCCGCGCCGTGATACATAAACACTCTGCGCACGTCTTTCATAAGCGTGACGAGAAGAATGTAGGATATGAAAGTCAAAAGCATAAGTCCGCCTTCGATGAGGCTGTACCAAAGACTTTTGAGCGACGAAGAAGCGATTGCCGCTATGTTGTCGCATATGAGCGAGGCAAGGAAGTTGGGCAAAAACACGAAAAGCCCCACCGCGAGCAGTACGCCCAAAACCACCGAGAAGCCCATAAGCACGTTCATCGGATTGATTTTGAGTTTGTCCGCCATCCATTTGTCGAGTTTGGACGGCTCGGCGTAATCGCCGTACACTTCGGCAGAGCGCATCATAATGCCCGTACCTTGAAAGAGTTGGGTGAAAAGATTGACCACGCCTCTTACGAACGGCAAACGTAAGAACGCATTGCGTTGTTTTGCGTCCTTGACATACTTGCTTTCGACGGTAATATCGCCGTCGGGCGTGCGAACGGCGGTTGCGATAGAGCGTGCGCCCTTCATCATAACGCCTTCGAGAACGGCTTGTCCGCCAATGTTGGTCCTACGTACGATTTTGGTCTTTCTGTCGATAACGTTTTTTTGTTTCGGCTCTTTGTTTTTTGTGTTTTTGTCTGTCATATCTATTCTGACGCAGTTATTCGCCCAATAGCACTTTTTGTGCGATATTGAGATGTATATCGAGGAAGGTGCGGATTGAATCGAAACCCAGTGTACATAGGCGTACACGGTTTCGAGGCAAGGCGTGCCTGACAAAGATAGACGCTCAATAGCGCGCAAAAAAAGTAAATGCAGGCACACATTGACGTCGTGCCTGCATTTCCCTTTGCGTTAGTCGAGATTGTATCTCTTCTTGAATTTGTCGACGCGTCCACCGGTGTCAACAAGTTTTTGTTTGCCCGTGAAGTACGGATGGCACTTTGAGCAAATTTCAACACGAAGTTCGTTGACGTTTTTGGTTGTACCCGTCTGGAATGTGTTTCCGCACGCACACACGACGGTCACATCGTGGTAGTTGGGATGAATTCCTTCTTTCATTTTGTTTCTCCTAACTCGTTTTTTTACACCCACACGCGCCAGTAACTTACGCGAATATGATATAAAGTTTCTTTATTATATAAGTTGCTCGTCAAAAAGTCAAGCGTTCTAAAAGCTTATTTTCTTTTTACGGATTCTTTAATAATGCTACAATACTTGCCCTATAAGCCGCTCTTGATTTTCCGCATTAACCGCGCTTGATTCGCCGCATAATCCGAGGTTCGATTCTTTCAAAAAGCAGATCGTATTTCAGCACTCGGACAATGCTTTGAGAAGTTGATTTCTCGTGTCTTCGAGGTTCTTGTCGGTGAGTTTGCGCTCTTGCTTTTCGGATAGAATAGAGCCTTTGAGCACCACTTCGACGGGATTTGCCGCAAACACGAAATAGTTGTCCGCGCAGAGCAAGCACTCGTCTATTGCGTGAGTGACGAAAACGACCGTCTTTTTCGACTGCCGTTGCAGTGCGACAAACTTGTTTATGAGCCTTGCTTTGAGCGACGTGTCGAGTGCTTTGAACGGCTCGTCGAGCAAAAGCACGTCGCTCGGGAAAAGGAACGCTCTTGCCATACTCGCCCTTTGCGCCTGTCCGCCGCTTATCTCGCTCGGAAGGCTATTAAGCACGTCGGATATTTCGAGTGCTTCGGAGGTGGATTCAATCGTTTCTTTGCGGACGCGTTTGTCCTTTACGACTGCCTTTAATACCAAATCAAGGTTTTTATACACCGAAATCGAGGGGATTAACCTGTCTTTTTGAAAAATATAACTTACACCGCCCTCGCAACCTTCTATGCTTCCCTCATACGATTTGAGCGACGCCATAGCGTTCAGAAGAGTGGTTTTTCCGACGCCGCTTCCGCCCAGAACAACGTTGATTTTGCCTTGCTCGAATGTTACGTCGAAGTTTTGGAATATCGTTTTTTGCTCGTACGAACAAGAAAAATTCTTTATGATTATGTCTTTCATCTCGCCACTTCCCAAACCTTTTTCAAGAGCGCGACAACGCCTTCGAGCACAAAGCCGAACACGATTGCCACGAGCGTCCACGCAAGCAAGTATTCAATCTCGAACGTGGCGTTTGCCGTCTGTATTTTGCCGCCGATACTTTTCGATACGCACGCCAGAATTTCCGCCGCCACGACCACTTTGAGCGTGAGCGACAACGTGGACTTGCTCGTGTCGAAAAGACAGGGTGCGATAGAGGGCAAGTATATGCCGAAAGCAACGTCGGCGGGCTTGACTTTGTACACCTTTGCCATTTCCAAAAGTTCCTTGTCAACGCCCACGATTGCCGAGTATATCGACGAATAAAGAATGGGAAAGGCAATCAAAAATCCGACCGCGACGGACATTGCGTTGCTTGACATAAACGCGTAAAAAATCAGAATAACCGCGACGGTCGGCGCGGAACGCAAAAGAGAAACTATCGGCGCAATTAATTTGTGAAGAGGCTTAAAAAGTCCGCCGAGCACGGCGAAAATCATTGCCGCCGCAAAAGAAATCGCAAAGCAAATCAGCGTACGCAACAGCGTAGAGCCGACGCTTGACCAAAATCCTTTTTCGCCGCCGAGCGCGAAAAAACGGGCAAGCACCTTAGAGGGCATCGGCAACACCAGCGGATTGCCTTTGACCTTTGCGCATATTGCCCATACGGCAAGCACTATGCCGAGTGCGGCGAGCGGATAAGCGATATTTTCGATTATCCGCTTCACCGTTTTTTTGTCAACATTTATCTTTTTCACTTTCAGAACAACAACTTTTTGCACGCTTGCCAGTCGATTGCGTTGCCTTTGGAATCCTTCGGCATTACGCTTTCGAGGAAGGTGATAATCTCGCTCTTTTGAGCGTCGTCGAGACGAGTTGCGTTTACTTTGCATCTTACAATGCTCGACGGCGGAAACACCGCGCTTTCATAGAGATTTGCTTGTGCAAAAGCGGTAACTTCGCTCGGGTTTTCGTTTATCCACGTCTTGCTTGTCGCAAGTGCCGCAAAAAGCGCGTCCGTAAACGATTTGTTTTGAGCAAGTTCGGTCTTGACGAAAAGTCCCGCTTGCGCGTATGTCGTTGCGCCGCTCGCCTTTGCGTATTCCGCTTGCATATCCATTTCGGCATTGAGTTTCAACGGGCCTTTGAACGCCGTCGCCGCAGGTTCGCCCACGACTGCGAAATCTACGCTTCCGTTTGCAAGCAACACTCTTGCCGCAGGACCGTCGGCAACATATTGCACGCTGACTTGGCTGTCGTTAGGCGTAACGTCCTCGCTCACGAGTTCGATCTTGTTTTTGTTCATAACGTATCTGAACACGAGTCCGGGAACACCCTCTTTTCCGATACAGGCAATCTTTTTGCCCTTTACGTCGTCAAGGGTAATCACGCCGCCGTTTTCGGTTTTGCCGACCATATAGAGGCTTCCGTCAACAGCCACGCCGACGAGTTTGTACGCCGCGCCTTGCCTTATGAGGTTTGCGCCTGCGTTTACGGGCATAATCACCAAATCACTGCTTTTAGAAGCCATTTCGGAAGCGATATTCGCAGGTTTGACGACGCTGTAATTCACCTTGTATCCGTCGATTTCCTTATTATCGGTCACGAGGCGAAGCATTGCAAGCGCGGGCGTGCCTTCGGGCGCGCTGAAGCGCAATTCGGGCGTAGGCGTGGGATTGTCGTTACCTTTGTCGTTGCACGCGACAAGCGAAACGCACGCCACGCACACAAGTGCCAAAACTGCGATAATCGCAATAAATTTGCTTGATTTTTTCATATCTTACCTCTAAAAATTATTTTTTATTTGTCTATCTCGAAGGAAGTGATGGCGGACTTAACGCTTAGGCTCTCAAATCGTCCGAGTTTGCCCGTGAGTGCGGAAATGCGCTCTTGAGTGCCTTCCACAATCAGCGCGATTGCGTTTGCTTCTTCTCTGGGTACGCCCATTCTGCCGATTATAATATCTGCAAAATCACTCAAAACTTTCTGCATTTCGACTGCAATCGCCTTGTCGCCTCTAAGCACGATTCCGACAACGCCTATTCTTTTCATAATTACCTCTTTTGCGCCGTAAGCGCGATTATATTTGTTCAAAGCGCAAGTTATATCGTTGATATTTTACTGCGGAAGTTATATGCCCTATGCGAACTTATATAAACTCACAGTTTACGAGTAGGCTTCGAACAAGTTTTCGGATTAAGGCTACGCCTTCCGCAATTATTAATTATTCATTATTAATTATTAATTACCATTGACAAGGCGTATCTGACGCAGTTATTCGCTCGCTTGTACCGTCAAAAAAGCCGCCGTGCAAAACAACACGACGGCTTTATAACCATATATAAACCGTAAATCTCGTCTTGCACTCCGTCTTTCGTCAAAAGCCTTGCCATCGTTTCGGGCGCACCCTACACTCCGTCGGCTTCGACGCACATCGTTTTTGATTCGATATTTTTTTATCTATTTTGATTTTATCCTATATTTCGCATTATGTCAAGCGTTTTCAAAAGACAAACAGCAATGCCGCGCCGAGTATTCTGCTTTTCAAAAGCACGGGCATATATTCGGCTTCCAAAACGCCTTCCGCTATGTTTTCCTTTCGGATTTGCCAACCTGCGATTTGCTTCATCGCTCCTCTGCTTTCGGAATTTTCTGCAAAGAAGTCGGACACAAACAACTTCAAATCCGCTTTTACGCTATCAACGCAAGACGTAATCTTTTGGCTTACGGCGTCGATTCTCGCAACGTTCCATTGATACCATTGCTTGATATACGGAATGTTGCCTTCGTCGGGGCTGCTCGGTCTTGCATACGGATAACTCTCGTCGAGAATGCCCTCGATATTGCAGAGCAAGGCTTTTGCGTACAACGCTTGCAAATTCGCTTGGGTCGGATTTATCTCGAAATCGTAGTACGCTTGCTTCATTTTCTCGACGTTGGATGCGAACAACAAAGAAACAATCATAAGCGCGAGCGTATCGTTGTCGATAACGTCAGGGTGCGTGGGGCTGAAATCATCGTCGCCGTAATCGCCGCTTACAAGGTCGGAAACATTGAGAAGCAAGTCGAGCACAATGACGGGCATTGCCTTTTGATAGCCGTCCTTGCCCTGCTCGCAAACTCTGTCGATAAGCGCGTTTATGGCGTTTTGGTCGAATCTTCCTTCCGCCATTATGCCGTCTATGACTCTCGCCGCCAAAACGAGTTTGTTGAAAGTGTTTGTGGTATCGTCGAGCGCACCGTCGTTTTCGAGTTTAACGCAAGACAAAAAGTCCTCGATAAAGGCTTTGCTCGATATGACGTTGCGACTTGCCTCTGCCACTTCGCACAGCGACGGAATGACGTCTGCAACCATATACGCGTATTTTGCGTAAATCATAATCTGCGAGTACACTTGCGAGGAAATGTTCTTGTCGTCGAAATTCTCGATAAAGAGGTTGAGCGCGGCGTCGAGTTTTTCAACCTCGCTTTGCGAAAGCGCGTTTTTGAGTTTGGACACGTTGCCCAAAAGCGCGCCGACGAGCGTTGACAACTCGCTTTCCGACACGTTGGACAGCGCGCCGTCCTCTGCAAATATCTTTGAATAAAGTTCGTCGGTCAAGGTGTTGACGGAAGTATCGTACGCAAATGCGATAAGTTCGCCGAAAGCGTTTTTGGCATTGTCGAGCGCGGATTGCATTTCTCTTTTTTGCGCTTCGGTTGCGTTGAGAGATTGTTTTGCGAGATTGAGCACCACTCTGTTTTCGGACACGTTTTGAACCGCCGCCGCACTTGCGCCGTTTTGAATCATAACGTCTTTCACGTCGTCGAGCCTGTCGACGATTTGAGATACGGTTTTACTGCCGCTTTGAATGAGCTTCGACACAAGGTCGTACGCAAGCGACGAAACGTCGCTCGACGTAAGTCCGATTCGTTTGAGAAGCGGCACTAAAAGTGCGGCGTTTTGCGAAAATTCCTTAAGAAGTTTCTTGCCGTCCTCGCTTTCGAGCGTATTTGCGAAAGTTTTGATTTTTGCCGTCTGCAAACTCGAATCTTTAAGCCCCTCGCAAACAAGGCTCGTCCAACCCTTCGTCACAATGTAATCGCCTGCGGTATCGAGTTTCGCAATATCCTCGTTCGACAGAGTCGCACTCCATTGCGAGTTTATACCCGCGATAAAAGTCTGCTCGGCTCTTTCGACTTGCCTTACGCGCTCTTTTTGAGCGTCGGTTTGTCCCTTTTTGTTGCACGCAACCAAACTCGCGCAAAGAATCAGCACGAGAACAAACAACAAAATAAGGATTGATTTCGACTTTTTCATACTTATACCTTTTTGAGATTATACCCTTTTTTGAAGCAAAGCGCAAGGGGTATGAGCGTATAGCCCACGCTCATCGCGCCGCCGACCGCCGCCACGACCCACGCTTCGTACATAAACTCGAAGTAGAGTCCGAACAAACGCAACGCGTGAATGAGACAGGACGTGATAAGCACCGAGAACGCAAACGACAGCACGAACGCCACGAGCGCGACGAATGCGCTTTCGAAAATTTCCGCGCCGAGCAAGGCGTTCTTGGACATACCGGCGTTCAACAGCGCGGTTCTCGATTTCTGCGTGGTCGCTCTGCCTATAAGCGACGACGCGACCGTCACGGCAAATATGAATATCGTGACCACCGCCGCGAGCGTGCCGATGAGGTCGAACACCGATTGCATACTTTCCATTTCCCACTTGAACGCGTCAAGCGTTTTTATGACGTAGTAGTTGTTACCGGCATACTTTTCGCGAAGCAATCCTACGGTCTTGTCCATATCGCCGTCGACGATTGCAAGCACGGTGTCGACTTGCTTTCCGTACAAGTTTTTCACGACGTCCGCACTTACGACGACGTAGTTGCCGCTGAAAAGCGTGTGTTTGAGTATGCCGCCCACGACGACTTTTTTAGTTATGCCCTCGACGGTCATTTCGAGAGTGTCGCCCTCGCTTACGCCGTACAGTTCTTTGAGTGCATAATCGACAAAAACGTATGGTTTATCGCTTAAAATACGCTCGTAAACCACCGATTTCGACGTTATATACTCAAAGTCCACTATGTCGAGAACGTCTTTAGAGCCGAGCATATTCATAGTTTTGTCTTTGCCGTTCACTTTCAAATCGGACTTGCCCCAAACCATTTTCGTGGCGCGCTTAACGCCGTCTATCTGCTCGAATTTGGTCTCGTCTACGTTCGCTTGGATGTTGGTGACAAACACCATATCGGAAAACTCGTCAACGTAGGACGTGAAGATATTCGTCGTGAGCGAGTAGGACATAAAGAGCATCATTGCAATCGTCATACCCACCGTGAGCATCGTCACCGAACGAGTAAAACGCTTATCGCGCACGACGTTTTTCGCGCCTATCCGAACGCTCGGCAAAGACGATTTCGATGCGAGTTTACCGCCGATTTTCATTGCTTTCGAGCAAGCGAGCGCAAGCGTCGCAACACTGAACGCTATGCCGAAAACGGACATTATCGCCCTTGCGGACGGTACGCAAAATTCTATCGCCACGCTCACGACCGTGAGCAAAGCAAACGTTATCAAAAGCGCAATCGAGACTTTCGACGGCTTGCTTATGTCGAGTTGATTTTCCCTTATACTGCCCTTGAACGAACGCAAAATGGGTGCGAGCGAACTTAAAATCGAGCATACCAGCCCTATGCCGCCGGCAAGGAACAAATAACCCGCCGATATGCCGAAAGTTACGCTTGCCGAAAGCGTGAGTTTCAAAAGCCCGGTGAACACGCCCACCGCAAGCAACGAGCCGACAATCGTGCCTATGCACGCTTGCATCGCGCTTTCGGTAAGGAACAGCGAGGTTATCTGACGTTTGGTTGCACCGACAACTTTAAGTTTTGATATAAGGTTTACCTTTTCACCCTCGCTCATAAGGAACAACAGCACGATTATCGCAATGCCGAGTGCCAAAACCGCGCCGCCCGCAAGCACTACGGGTGCGGTGAGACTTTGCGTTTGTTCCTCGATATAACGCGCGTCCTTCGAAGCCGTAACGAGCATATCCTTATATTCGGGCATTGCCGATATTTCCTTTATCGTTTGCTCGACTTTCGATTTATCTTGCAAAACGACGTGTATTTCGTTGCACAAATTCTCGCTCGATAATATTAAGGATGAAAAATTCTCGGTGAGTCCGAGCATAAGATAGGGCGCGTCGTCGAGGAAGTAGCCGCTCTGCTTTGCGATTGCTCCGATATAGCAAACCACGCTTTTTGTGCCGAGCGTAAATTCAACCTTATCGCCCACCGAAAAGCCGAAATGCTTCGCCGCGTCTTTTGAAACGATTATGTCGTCCGTTCTCTCGCCGCTTTGCATTTTGGATATATCGCCCTCGATAACCTCGATTGTCGCAAGTGCTTCGAGTTGACCTTTTTTGAAGCCGCGCACACCGACGTACTCGTCGCCGTACATAGCGTACAGTTTGAGCGACGGCACGATTTGCGCTACGCCGTCTATGCGTCGTTGAAGCGGCTCGTCTTGCATAATTCGGTCGCTCGTGCTGTTGATAGAAATCGTGATGTCGCCTATGCCCGACGAGGCGGTTTCGGTTGCGTAAATATAATCGTACACTGCGCCCTTAAACGACAACATACAAAAAATCATTGCGACGACCACCGCGACCGCTAAGGTCGTGGCGACGAATCGCAACGGTTTCGACGTTATGTTTTTAAGAGCGAGTTTGAACATAGAAAGTTGTTATATTTTTGTTTGGTTTTTATTGTTTGCTTGCACAAACTGCGTTGCAAAGCAATAAATTCTATTTGTTGCTTCCACCGCAACGCCGTTCGAGCAATCCATCTTCCATTTTAACTATGTGAGAAGCGTACTCGGCGTGGGACGGCGAGTGCGTAACCATAACGAGCGCAACGCCGCGATTTTTGTTGATGTCTTTCAAAAGTTCCATGACCTGACGGCCGCGCTCTTTGTCGAGACTGCCCGTCGGTTCGTCAAGGAAAATGATTTTCGGATTCGTCGCAAGCGCTCTTGCGATTGCAACGCGCTGTTGCTCGCCGCCCGACAGTTGACGCGGATATGCGTCTTTGCGTTTGTCAACGCCGAGATACGCCAAAATTTCGTCGACGTGCGTTTTGTATTCGCTTTCCTTTTTCTTGTCGAGAACAAGCGGCAAGGTCACGTTTTCGTAAACGGTCAGATTGGGCACGAGATTGTCAAACTGATATACGAAGGAAAAGTCGCGTCTGCGCATGCGAGCGATTTCCTCGTCGGGTGCGGCGCAAAGGTCTTGCCCCAAAAGTTCCACTCTGCCCTCGCTCGGCTTGTCAATGCCCGCAAGGATATAAAGAAGCGTGGATTTGCCGCTTCCCGATTCGCCCACGATTGCGACGAACTCGCCCTCGTCAAGCGAAAAGTCAACGCCTTTGAGAACTTCGGTTTTCACCTCGCCCGTAACGAACGTTTTTTTGATGTTTTCGGCTTTCAGTACGCAATTTGCCATATAGCCCCCGTTTCGCGCCTGTTATGTGCGTGCGCGCATAAATACACTTTGAATTATAACACAGCATATTTGATAAAACAATAACAAAATAGTTGCCATCGACCGCTTAAAATATGATATACTGATTATATGAAAAAACCGTTGCTCGGCACTGTAGAATACGAAATCGAACTTGCAAAAGAAACGGCGAGAAAACCTCGCTTGCTTTTGCACGCCTGTTGCGGTCCTTGCGCAAGCAGCGTGCTCGAATACCTCACGCCGCATTTTGACGTAACCGTTTATTATTACAATCCAAACATTTTGCCGAAAGACGAGTTTATCAAGCGTGAAAACGCACTTAAAGAGGTCGTTTCGCATTTTGACAGCGTAAATCTCGTCGTGCCGAATCAAGACGAGCAAGAATATGTTTCCTACGTCAAGGGGCATAAATCCGACCCCGAAGGCGGCGCGAGATGCAGTCTTTGTTTCAATCTGCGACTTGAAAACACGGCAAAATATATGCTTGAAAACGTCGAAACTTTCGACTTTTTTGCCACCACTTTGACGGTGAGTCCGCACAAAAACGCACCGCTCATAAACGAGATAGGCAACACCGTCGCAAAAAAATACGGCGTTAATTATCTCTCGTCCGACTTCAAAAAGAGAGACGGTTATCTTCGTTCCATTCAACTTTGCAAAGAATGGGGCATATATCGTCAAACTTACTGCGGTTGCGTAAGCGAACTTTTGAGCGATTGACGGCTTGTCTTCTGCGTACCGAACACCACAAACCATATGCCGATTCAACATAAAACGCTTTAACCATTATGTCAATTTAACTTAATAACGCCACAAACGTTATATCGATTTAACCGGAAAACACCGTAGGCATTGTGCCGATTTGACTTGACAACGGCATAAAAAACGTTGAAAAAATAGCGAAAAAACGCACAAAAAAACACGTTTTTTAACGTGTTTTTTGCTTGTTTTTTCAATTTGTTTCGTATGCTTTTCACCGCTCAATCTATCTCGACTTTTACGACTTCGCCCGTCTTTGAATTGATTGTTATCTCGACTTCCGTCAAGAATCCTATGCGGACTTTCACGTCGTAAACGTAAACGGAATGTCTGATGTCGCTTGAATATTCTATGCTCTTTTCGCTTTTCTCAACCGCAATTTTCGCACTTCCGCCGTACTCTCTTGCAACGTAGTCAAGTGCGATTTGCTCGGCTTGCGTTTGGGAATAGTTGCGGTTTTTGTTTGCAGAGCCGAACGCAGTGCCGAACACCGCGCTTATGATTATTGCGGCGGACACAAAAAGCACCGCAATCGAAATCAACAAGATTTTGAGCGTATTTTTTTTGGCGTATTTTTTCTGCGCACGACGGATTTTGTCCTCGTCGCAGTCGTCACTGATGGCTTTTTTAGATTCGTACGCGTCGATAAATTCCGTCATTTTGCGCGCTTTTTCGAGTTCTTGCTCGACGAAAGCGGTTTCTTCATCCGTGGCAACGCCGTCTTTGTACTTTTTGTATGCATTTTCAAAATCCATATTACTTCTCCAAAATCTGTTTTATTTGTTCTCTGCCCCGATAAAGCATAACCTTGACGTTGCTTTCGCTCTTGCCGACGATCAGCGATATTGCGTCCACCCTCATATCCTCGAAGTAAAACAACAATATGACTTCTTTGAGGTTTTGCGGCAACAATCCGATTGCGTTGTAAAGCGCGCGATAGTTTTCGTCCTTGACGATTTGTTGCAACACGTCGTCGCATTCGCTCGATATATCTTCGGAGAGTTCGACTATTTTCGAGCATTTACGCTTCTTGTTGAGGAACAGATTGCGACACACTTTCAATATCCACGCCTTGAAGTTTTTAACGTCGTCGACGGCGGCAAGTGCCTTGAAAAAGGCTTCCGAAACCAAATCTTCGGCTTCGGAAGCGTTTCTCGTGAGCGACATTGCGTACAAGAGAACGTCGTTGTAATACTTTTTGAACAGTTGTTCTACAAGATCGTGATCCATAAAAATCAGTCGTCTATTTCCTTGTCGTAGTCAAGAATTTGACCCGTTTTTGCATTTATTTCGTATTCGTATTCGTATCCGTCCGACTTGAATTCTACATTCCAAACCACTACGCCGTGTTCGACTTCGAGTTTTGCTTCGATTTGAGCGGGATTGCTCACGCCTGCTTGAGCGGTTGCGATTCTGATTGCCTCGTCTTGCGAGATTGTGGTCGTCGTATCGACTTGCTCTTTCTTGTCGGTTTCAACCTTGATGATTGCGCCCGTCACAGCGTTGATTTCGTAGTCGTATTCTACGCCGTCGAGGATAAATTCGACTTCGTACACGTACGAGCCTTTTTCAAAGTCGAGTTTCGCTTTCTTTACCGTGGCGTCGTTTGCCGTAAGAGTGGTGTTTTGCAAGCCTTTGAGCGCGTTTTCGACTGCGATTGCGATTGCCGCGTCCGTGCCTTGGAAGTTTACGCCCTCCGGCGCTTTTTCAAACTCGGTTTTGTCGTTCACTTCTTTTTTGTGAATCTCGCCGCTTTTTGCCTCGATGTCGTATTCGTATTTGGTCGTTCCGACTTTAAACTCTACTTCGTAGAGATACTTTCCGTCGTCGAAGTCGAAGTCGATTTCGAGTTTTGTGACGTCGCCCAGTTCAACGCCCGCGTCGGCAAGCGCAATATTTCTTGCCGCTTCTTTGCCGATATACTCGTTATTTTCAAACGGTGCGTCGGGAATTTGGTCTTTTTCGACTTGGCGGTCGTTTATTTTGACGGATTTCACGGTTTTGTCCGCGCCTATCGTAACGTCGTATTTTATGCCGTTGATTTCGATTTCAACCACAAAACTGTCTTCGCCCTTTTGCGTGACGGCGGCATAATCGACGTTTTCATTTTCAACGCCAACCGTTTGAAGCGCAATGCGCGTAAACTCGGCGTTTCTTGCTTGTTCTTTTTGTTCTTGTCTGTCGCAAGCGGCGAATATCACCGCGCAACATACGATTGCAACTATTGCAAAAGTGAGTGCTATTTTTTTCTTCATAAGGGGTGCCTCCTTGGTTTTTTCACTAATAAGACACCCGACTTAAAGAAAGGTTACAAACTTTTTGCAAAAAAAATAAACGGACAAAAAGATTTTTGCAAATCGATTCGTCCGTCAATCACCGTTTTATTTGTCGAGAACTACGACTGCGCCCTTAAATTCGTCGCCTTCACATATGATTTCGCCGACGGACGGAAGCATAACGTAGCCGTCTTTTACGTTCTTTACGCTTATAACGGGCGTGGTTACGGTCGCTTCGACGTCGCTTCTCTCAAACGCGAAGTCGCAATCTACCATTTCGCAATCTATGAGTTTGAGATTCTTGCAATAGCAAAGCGGTTGCGTGCCTATGATTTTGCAATGGTCAAACGTCACATTGTCGCAGTACCACGCAAGATATTCTCCCTTGACGACGCAGTTTCTGACGGTTACGTTTTCGGCGTGCCAGAACGCGTCCTTCGTGTCGAAGTTGCAATCCTCGAACACGGCGTCCTTGATGTACTGAAAACTGTATTTGCCCTTGAAATCCACGTTTTTGAAGCTAATTGACGTTGCGCGCATCATAAAATACTCGCTTTCGGCGTGCGAATTTGACATATTCACGCCGTGCGTCGACCAACCAAACTCGGGCGAAAGGATGTCGCAACCCTCAATCGTGACGTTTTTGCACTCTCTTAGTGCCTTAATGCCGTGCATTTTGACGTTTTTGAGGTTGATATTCTCGCTATACCAAAGCGACGCACGACACAACTGGGTCATTTCGCTGTCTTCAATCGTCAGATTGTGGTCGTGCCAAAACGGATAGCGAAGATTGAAAAAGCAATCCTTGCACTCTATGTCCCTGCACTCTTTGAACGCGCTTTCGCCGTCGGCAGGTCCGTCTATTTTTACGTTGTTAACCTTGACGTTTCTCGCGCCGTAAAACGCGCGTTCCTCGTCGAAGGTTCCGTTTTCTACAACACAATTTTCGTATAACATATTCTGTCCTTGTCTAAAAAGCGGTCTATACCAAAATGCAAACCGCCTGCAACTGCAAGCGGAATGACGAATTATTGTTCTTCTTGTCTTTGTTCGAGCATAGACTTGACTTTCATAAGTCGAGTAGTCGCGCCTCTTTCGTTCTCGTCGAGTTTCATAACGATATACTTTATGGTTTCTTCGAGTTGCGGAATCATAACGTATTCGAGCGCGTTGACGCGTCTTCTGTTCTTCTCGATTTCGTCTGCGAGCATATTGCACGTCTTTTCGACTTCCGCAAGTTTCAAGAGTTTTGGCAGAAGTTTTGTGAGCGAGGATATGGAACTGTCCAATTCGCTCGTGACGCTCGCAAACGAGTACGGATACAAATCCTTGCTTTCCCCTTCCGTGACGGTGAAAACGGGCACGTTGACGCTCATAACGTTTTTCGAGGACGTTTCGAGCGTAACCTTTGCCGACGGCATTGCGATTGCTTCCTCAATCACGGCGTCGCTGGAAACCGCACGCGCGAGCATAAAGGATTTGAGCGAATCGCCGAGTTCTTCTTCGACTTCCTCTCTCAATCTCTTGTTTTCGCGAACGTAAAGCATAAACTGACGAATCATCTCGTCAGATTTATCCTTCAAGAGTTTGTGTCCTCTCGTTGCGGTTTTAAGACGATTTTTGAGTCGTCTTAATTCCATTCTTGTGGGGTTTACGTTGAGTTTGCTCATTACTTGTTTTCTTCCTCGTCGTTTTCGAGGTATTTTTCGATATACTCGTCGCGGATACGTTTAAGTTCGCTCTTGGGCAGGATTTTGAGAAGTTTCCAGCCGAGGTCGAGGGTTTCTTCGATGTCGCGGTTGACGTCGAAGCCTTGAGAAACGTATTGTTTTTCAAACTCGTCCGCGAATTTTGCGTACTTTTTGTCCGTTTCGGTCAAAGCCGCGTCGCCGAGAATGGAACTCAATTCCTTTGCTTCCTTGCCCTGCGCGTACGCGCTGAAAAGTTGGTTCATCGTGTCGGCGTGGTCTTCTCTCGTTTTGCCCTTGCCTATGCCCTTGTCTTTAAGACGAGAGAGCGACGGCAATACGTCGATGGGCGGAACGATACCTTTTTTGTACAATTCGCGCGAGATGATGATTTGTCCTTCGGTGATGTAGCCCGTAAGGTCGGGAATGGGGTGCGTTTTGTCGTCTTCGGGCATCGTGAGGATAGGAATCTGCGTGATAGAGCCTTTCTTTCCGACGATTCTGCCCGCGCGCTCGTACATACTCGCAAGGTCGGTGTACATATAACCGGGGTAGCCGCGTCTGCCGGGGACTTCCTTTCTTGCCGCCGACACTTCGCGCAACGCTTCTGCGTAGTTGGTGATGTCGGTGGTGATGACCAAAACGTGCATATCCTTTTCAAACGCAAGGTATTCCGCCGCGGTCAACGCCATACGAGGCGTGGAAATACGCTCGACGGCGGGGTCGTTTGCAAGGTTTATGAACATAACCGCGCGCTCGATTGCGCCCGTCTTTCTGAAATCGCTGATGAAGAAGTCCGCTTCCTCGAACGTAATACCGACTGCCGCGAACACGACCGCGAATTTTGCGTCGCTGCCCAAAACTTTGGCTTGTCTTGCGATTTGCGCCGCAAGTTCTGCGTGAGGCATACCCGACATCGAAAACACGGGAAGTTTTTGACCTCTGACGAGCGTGTTCAAGCCGTCGATTGCGCTGATACCCGTTTGAATAAACTCGTTGGGATAGTCGCGCGCGACGGGGTTTATCGGTTGACCGTTGATGTCGAGTTTCATTTCGGGAATAATGGGTGCGCCGCCGTCGCGGGGTCTGCCCATACCGTCGAAAACTCTGCCGAGCATATCTTCGCTTACGCCGAGTTCGATGCCGTGTCCCAAAAATCTTGCTTTTGCGGAAGCCATTTTGATGCCTTGCGATGCCTCGAACAACTGAACGAGTGCCTTGTCGCGATTGATTTCAAGCACCTTGCCGCTTCTGATTTCACCGTTTTCCTGTCTGATTTCGACAAGTTCGTTATATTTTACGCCCTCAACGCCCTCAACGAGCATAAGCGGGCCGACAATCTCTCTTATGGTGTTGTATTCTTTTAACATCAAATGCCTCCTTCGTCGATGAGAGCGCGCATTTCGCTCTTGATTTCGGCAAGAATTTCGTCAAATTTCGACATTTCGCTTTCGGGAATATACTTCGCTCTGCCGATTTGCTCTCTTACGCCGAGTTCGAGAATATCCTCGATGTCAACGTTCTTTTCGAGCGCGTCCTTTGCCAACTCGTCAAATTCGAGAATGAGGCGAAGCATATATTCCTGCTTGCGCAACGACGAGAACGTGTCCACTTCGTGGAAAGCGTTTTGGTGCAAATAGTCCTCTCTTATGGACTTTGCCGTTTCCATCGTGAGTCTGTTTTCGGGCGAGAGCGCATCCATACCGACGAGCCTTACGATTTCGTCGAGTTGCGCTTCCTCTTGAAGTATACGCATACACTTTGCGCGCAATCTCATCCATTCATCGTCGACGTTGTCGGTGTACCACTCGCCAAGACGCTCTGCGTAAAGCGAATAACTCGTAAGCCAGTCGACCGCAGGGAAATGACGTTTGTACGCAAGCGAGGCACTAAGTCCCCAGAACACTTTGACGATACGCAAAGTCGCTTGCGATACGGGTTCCGAAAGGTCGCCGCCCGGGGGCGAAACCGCGCCGATTGCCGTAATCGAGCCGATGACGTTTTCTTGTCCCAAAACCTTGACGATACCCGCTCTTTCGTAAAATTCCGCAAGACGAGAACTGAGGTATGCGGGATAGCCTTCTTCACCGGGCATTTCTTCAAGACGGCCGCTCATTTCTCTGAGCGCTTCCGCCCAACGAGACGTGGAATCCGCCATAATAGCGACCGAATAGCCCATATCTCTGAAATATTCCGCAATGGTGATACCCGTATAAATTGACGCTTCGCGCGCCGCAACGGGCATATCCGACGTGTTTGCGATAAGCACGGTGCGCTTCATAAGCGGTTGACCGCTCTTTGGGTCGATAAGAGTCGGGAACTCGTTGAGAACGTCCGTCATCTCGTTGCCGCGCTCGCCGCAACCGACGTATACGATTATGTCCGCGTCCGCCCACTTTGCAAGTTGGTGCTGAACGACGGTTTTGCCGCTTCCGAACGGTCCGGGAACTGCCGCAACGCCGCCCTTTGCAATCGGGAAAAGCGTGTCGATGACTCTTTGTCCCGTGACGAGCGGTGCTTTCGGGGAAAGTTTTTCTTTGTAGGGTCTACCCTTTCTGACGGGCCATTTTTGAAGCATAGTCACGTTGACGTCGCCCTTTTCGGTTTCAACGACGGCGACGGTTTCGTCAACGGTGAACTCGCCTTGTTTGATTTCCTTAACCGTGCCTTTAACGCCGTAAGGAACCATAATTTTATGCTCAACGAGGACGTTTTCTTGCACTACGCCGAGTACGCTTCCGCATTCGACGACGTCGCCGACGGTTGCCTTAGGCTCGAACGCCCATTTCTTTTGGTGGTCGACGGCAGGAAGGTATACGCCTCTTTCGATACGGTCGCCCGCAATATCTCTGAGTTTGGCAAGCGGTCTTTGAATACCGTCGTAAATGCCCTCGATAAGACCGGGGGCGAGTTCGACGGAAAGGGGCGCGCCCGTCGAATATACGTTTTCGCCGGGGCCTAATCCGCTCGTTTCTTCATAAACCTGTATGGACGCGCGGTCGCCGCGAAGTTCGATGACTTCGCCTATAAGTTTCTTTTCGCTAACGTGAACCACGTCGTACATCTTGCACTGGGACATACCCTCTGCAACAATCAACGGTCCGGATACTTTTACGATTTTTCCAGTTTCCATTTTCGTCCTCTTATTTGTTCTCTTTGTCGAATAAAATGTCTGCGCCTATCGCCTTTTCGACGTTGGCTTTTATGCCCGCGAGACCCACGCCCCGATTGCCTTCCGCCGACGGAATGGGCACGATGACGGGATAGGGACGGGATTTATAGCGATTGATGAGCGCGTCCGCTTGCGTCGCAACCTTTTCCGTCACGAAAATGACGGCGTATTTCCTCGCAAGCGCGTGAATGGTATCTCTTGCCTGATACTCGTCTTCCACGGGGAAAACGTCAAGACCGATGGCCTTGAATGCAAGCACGCTGTCTTTGTCGCCGCATACCGCGATTGCATTGTCACGCATAGAGTTCACGCATCCTTTCTTTGATTATTTGAGGCGCGACGTGATTTTTCACGCCTGCCACGATAAGTTTTGCAATTTTGATTTCGGTCTTTCTGCTCATATAAAACGCGACGATTGGCGCAACCGAGTACAAATCGTCTTTTTCACGCTTCCATACTTTCAAAAGCGCGTCGTCGGTTTTTGCCTCGAACGTCACGAGTTTTCCGCCCTCGTCGAGTGCCTTTACGTCCTCGTAATATTCCGTTTCCTTGAAAGGTTTGAGGAAGTCTTCGCCGTGGAGTTCCCAAAGTCCTTCAAACGCTGAAAGCGGAATCGTGCCGCCGCCTATAAAGCAATCCGCAAAGAACGCAAAGTCGAGTCCGAGCCGTCTTGCTCTTTCAAAGGAAGATATATTGAGGTAGTTTATTCTTTTTTCAAAATATTCCTTTGCGACCTTGCCGCTCTTTTTGCAAAGTTCGAGTTGATGGGCAAATTGCGCCTTGTCGACTGCAATGTCGAGTGTATGCGCTTTGACCTGACCGCTTGCAAGGTCTTCCTGCGTTTTGAGGATAATGTCCTGCATTTGCTTTGCAAGCGCGCTTATCTCGCCCGATTCGATTGCTTCTTTGAGTGTTTCGACCTCAAAAAGCCCGTTCGGGGCAAAACTTTCCGCTTTTGCGCCCGAAACGTACGCTTTGAGCAAAATTTTGAGGTTGACGTAATCGCTTTCCACGATAAACGCGTCGAGCGCGCCGCCCTCGTTCATCTCTTTCAAAAGCGCGATGTTTTCTTCTTCCGCGCGTTTGAAAACGACGTCGAAATTTTCGCCGTCCGTACCGAAACCGAGTTCCGCAAGAGCCTTTGACGCTTCCCTTGCGTCGGCAGCGTCCAAAAGCCTCTGCACCGCTTGCGCGGTGAGAAGTTTGCTTTCTCTGCTCTTTATTTGGGCGTTTTGGTACAAAAATTTGTATGACATATCAGCCGAAAATTTCCTTTGCCGTCTTTGCTTCCGTTTGTTCTTTGAGAAGGGCGACTTCGACTTCGAAAGTGAAGTTTTTGTCAACGCCGTTCTCGCTCAAAATCAATCCGCCGTCAAAATCGCCGAATTTGTCCGAAAGCGTGAGGTTTATCCCCTTCTTTTTTGCAAATTCCGAAAGTGTAGCCTCTGTGACGATGTCCTTTTCTCTTTGAGATATAGTCACAACGTCGCCGTCTTTTGCGTTGTCGAGCATTGCGAAAATAAGGTCGGAATAAGTCTTTTCATCGAGATTTCGCAAGTTTTCGAGAACGCGCTCGTACACGACGTCAAGCACTTTCGTCTTTGCGGCGAGAGTGAGTTTTTTTGCGTCGAGTTCGGCAACGGTTTTAGAGCGCGCGTCTACGTCGAACACCATTCTGTCCGTTTCGGATTTTGTCGAATACAGATATTCCTTACATTCTTCTGCCGCTTTTGCGATGATTTCGTCCGCTTTGGCGTTTGCCTCTGCGACTATCGAATCGGCTTTGAGATGCGCGTCGGATATGATTTTTTCAACGATTGCTTCTTTGCTCATAGGTTTTTATTATGCGATGAACGCCGCGCTTGCCGCCGTTTCGAGAAGGGATTCGGTTGCGGGCATCATAACGCCGAGAAGAGATACCAAAAGCGCAAGAACGGCGTAGGTTTCGACCATAACCGTCAAAATGATTGCCTTGCCGCTTTCTTCGGGACGTTTTGCAACGAGTGCGATACCGCTGCAAGCGACTTTGGATTGATAGAGCGCGCTCAAGAAGCCGACGATTGCCATCGGAAGGCAAGCCACCATCAAACCGAGTCCGCCCGTGACGGAAAGTCTTGCAACCGAGCCGAAAAGGTCGATTTTGACGAACACCAAGAACGCTACGAGCAAGCCGTAGATGCCTTGCGTACCCGGCAAAAGTTGCAAGACCAAACATTTGGAAAACTTGTCGGGATCCTCGCTCGTTACGCCTGCCGCCGCTTTACCTGCCGTGCCGACGCCGATTGCCGAACCGATGCCTGCCATTGCTGCCGCAAACACCGCGCCGATGAGGGCTATCAAAGTCCCAAGTGTGAAATTACCCATATAACTACCTCCTACTTTTCCAAGTATGTGTATTTTGTTTTTGTTCCGAAAGGCACGAAAACGTGTCCGCAGCCTTCGTAGAATTTTCCGAAAAATTCGATGTATTGCAATCTGCAATTATGAACGTATGCGCCTAGCGTGGATATGCCGATGTTAAAGACGTGTCCCACAAGGAAGATAGGCACGCAAAGGACGTATCCTATCGCAATGAGGTTTGCCGGGAACAAGCCGAGCACGACCGAGCAAATCTGATTGACGACGAGCGCGACCACGCTACCCGAAAGTCCCAAACCGAACAAACGCGCGTACGAGAGTATGTCCGAAAGGATGTTTACGCCGTCGTAAAGTTTGCCGAATCCCGTGAGGAATGACGTCACTTTTTTCACGCCTTTTTTGCCTCTCGTATTGCCGAGAACGAGCAAAAACGCGCCGCCTGCCATAAAACCTATACCCGTCCATTTGAGAGCGGTGATTTGTTTGAAGAACAACAGCGAGAGCGCAAGCATAATTATGCCCGCAAAAATCATATACCACGTTCCGACCTCGAAAAATGCGTCGAGGGGGCGTTTTTTGCGTATGAGATTGATTGCGTTGAGAAGCATGCCGACTGCGATATGCACGAAGCCGAGCGCAAAGGATATTCCCAGCAAATACAGCGGTCCGTTGCCTTCGAGAGGTTGAACCAGTTGCAATTTCGCAAGGAACGTGTTTGAGATGTCGAGTCCGAACCAACCGCCGAAAATCGCGCCCCATACGATTGTGGATATGCCGCCCATACCCACAACGAGAAGCAATCTTCCCTTGCCGGGGACGGGCTTTTTCACCGCGTACGCGATAAATCCGCCCAGCGCGAGCAGTATACCGTATGCCGCGTCCGCAATCATCATTCCGAAAAGCAAGAAGTAGAAGAACGACATCACGGGGTTGGGGTCGAGGTCGGAAAAATAGTTGGGCGCGCTGTACATATTGGTTATGTCCTGATACGGCTCGACTATTTTGCTGTTTCTGACGTAGGTCGGGACGATTTCGTCTTCTTTGGGATTTGAAAACTCGTAAACTACGGTGTCGCCCATCTCGTCGAGAAGTTTTTTGAGGTCGTCCTCAAACTCGGCGGGATACCACGCTTCCATAACAAAACTGCGCTTCGTCGCGGCAAAGCCGTCGAGAGCGGAAAACTTGTCGATTTGAACGAGATAATAGTCGTAAAGCGTTTTTAGGTCGGCAATATACATCTCTTTCACGAGAGCGCGGGTCGTAAGTTCAAACGTTTCTTCTTCAAGCCTTGCAAGCCTCTCTTTGAGAATATTCATATTCTCGATAGGCGTATTGTCGTTGTTGACGGACGCGCGCGAAAATTCGAGAGATTGCAACTCGTAGGAAAGTGCGTCGGCGTCCTCGTTGAGCGCAATAGCAACGATAGGTTGCACTTTGCCCTGCTTCAAAAACTCGACGTAAACGCCGTCGTTTTCGTCCTGATACTTTTGAAGCGCAAGCGTATTTTGTGTGGGAATACAGCCCAAAAATACGGTGGTTTTTTCACCGTTTTTGTAGAACGAATATGGTTTGCGCAAAGATATATACACTCTGTGCGCCTCGATTTCTTCCTTTATGCTCGCCTTTTGCGCAGCGATTTCTTTCTGCCTTAAATTGATTTCTTCGATGTCGGCAACGTTTGCCATAAGTTCGACTTCTTTCGAGTCGATAAGGTCGAAGTCGTCAAAACTCATTCTTTCGATTTGCGAAAGAGGCGGGGTTTTGATGGGGGTGAAAATGTACGGGTGTTCGCTCTTTTCGGTTTCTTTGGCGAACTTTTCGGCAACTTTTCGTTGATCTCTCAAATACGAGAACGCAAACTCTATCCTTGCGATTTGTGCTTTTGCGTGCTCGCAGGAAGCGGAATTGTCAAGGCGCACGGTATCGTCGATATCGTGCGTTTTTGCAATCTCAACGTTTCTGGTGCGCTGAAGTGCCTTGAACAATTTGTGCCTGTCGCTCTTGTGCGCGACGAGCACCAGTTTTTTCATCTCAACAATCATAGTGTGCCGTCAAAAAGTCTTATTCTTCGATTGTATCGTTTGTGCCGCAGTATTTTTCCACAAGCGACGCGGCGAGTTCGTTTGCTTTTTCGCTTGCAACGAGGTTGTGTTCGTTTACGAGTTCGTCGGCGGATTTTTGTCCTTTTTTGAGAATTTCATCGCGCTTTTTCTGCGCTTCCTTCTCTGCTATGTCAAGCGCGACGCGTCTGTCGTCGCGACATTGCAAAACGGTTGCTTTTTTCTGCTTTTCGGCGTCTATTTCGGCTTGTTGCACGATTTGCTTCGCCTTATTTTGCGCCTCTTGCACGATTTCGTCCGCGTTTGCTTCGGCTTCTCTTATCTCTTTCAAAACGTCGTCAATCATATTTCACCGTCCGTTTTCGATGTCGGAAATCATATCCAAACGTCTTTGATGTCTGCCGCCCTCGTACGTTGCGGTATACCAGGACTTGACAATCTCTCTTGCCTCGTCGGGCGTGATGACGCGTCCGCCGAGCGCGATTACGTTGGCGTTGTTGTGTCTTCTCGTCATTTCCGCCATAAACGTGTTTGTGCAAACGGCACAACGTATGCCTTTGACCTTGTTTGCCGCAATGGAAATGCCTATGCCCGTGCCGCACATAACAACGCCGAGGTCGCACCTTTGTTGAGCGACGGCGTTTGCTACTTTGAGTCCGTATTCGGGATAATCGACCGACTCGGTTGAAAAACAACCGAAATCAACGACTTCCGCACCGAGTTTTTTCAGTTCGTCTACGACGGCTTCTTTGAGGACGAATCCGCCGTGATCGCAACCGACAGCAACTTTTGTCATAACAATCACCATATTATTATATACTTATATGATATTATAACACTCGAAATTTGTTATTTCAAGTCTAAAATTAAAAGGCGGTTTATTAAAAAAGGATTTAATGAAATCAACGTTAGATTATAAATAGTAATATTTATATTTAGGGTGTTCGGGTGTGGGGCAACGCCCCACCCGCAATTATTAATTATTAATTATTAATTATTAATTGTAAAAGCGGCGCACTGCGGTGCGCCATAAAAAAGCGTGCCGCACGGCACGCCACCAAGCAGATAATTTGGCGAAATTGCGGCGTGAGTTTTTATCAGTGCCTAAACTGATAGCGCAAATTCTCTGCGCGGTTAGCAAAGCAATAAATCAAGCGAGACAACGGCAATGCACGGAATGCGCATTGCCGTTGCCCCTCTGCGATGATTTTTGCTTTATGCAAGCTTTTTAAGTTTGGATTTCTTCACCACAATCGTGACGACCGTCGCAATCACAATGAGTGCAAACAAAACGCACGCGCCCACTATGACGTAAATCTTCCACGCTTCGAGTCCTTGCGGATTGACGTCCACGAACACGATTCCGTTGATGTAGTCAGTCGTGTAAGTGAGTTTGCCGTCCTCGACCGTGTAGTCGGTGAGTCTTGTAAGTCCGCCGTTTGAGTTGACGTAATAGACTGCCATTCCGTCAAGATTCTTCACGCTTTGAGGCAATTCGACCGTTATCGTCGTGTTGCTTCCCGTGTACGTCACGAGTGATTCGTCGAGATAGAGGTTGACTCTGAGCACTGCCGCGACCCTTGCGTCTTCGACGCCCGCTTTTCTGCTCATAGCCGCAACGTATTGCTCGACCGCTTTGAGATAAGACATATCGCTTGCAAGAGCGTTTTCCGTCTTGATTTCCTTGACTTCGAGTCTGTTTGCGACGACTCCCTTACCGTCGTTGATGGTGATGGACGAGCCGCCTGCCGTGGCAAGATTCTTGGTCGTAAGTTCGAGAACGCCGGTGCTTGTGAGGAACACGTAGTTGTTTGCGTCGTAATCGCCGCTGATGACCACTGCGAACGAGTACTTGCCCGCGCTTGCGATATTTTCAAGACCGACGAGTTTGGTGTCGCCCTTTTCGATTGCGATTTCGGGGTCGTTGCTTGCCGCGTTCATCTTGACGGTGTAGTCGATTGAATACTTCTTTCCTTCGGCGTATTCGCCCGTAAGTTTCAACACGGTTGAACCGTCAACATATTCTTCCGATTTTGCGAAGTTGCCTTGTTTGAGTTCCACTTCGACGATTGCTCTGAGCACTTGGAATTCCGCAATCGAGGTGGATTGCTTGTAGTTGCTTCCTATCGTGCCTGTGAGGAAGTTGTCGGTAAGTTTGACCGTCACTCTGTACTTGCCTGCATCGACAATGTCATTCTGCGAAACGTCGACGTAGTTTTTGCCATCGAAAACTTGATAGTTTATCTCGTAGTCGTCGTCGGTGAGAGTGGTTGTTTTGCCGCCGGTGAGCATGTTGTACGAGATTCTGTCCGCACGGTTGTCGTCGTTGACGTATGCGTGAGCCTTGCCGTTGTAGTACTCGCTGACATTTCCCGCCCTGAGTCCTACTTCCGCCTTTTCTATCTTGATTTCCTTCTTGACGTCGCCGCTGTTCCACTCGATGTAGTAGCCGTTTGCGTCCTTGTCTTTGCGTGCTACAAACGAGCCGTCTGCGTTGATGTAACGTCTGACGTAAATCGTGCCGCTATACGGCGTTTCTTTGTAGTTGACGGGATAGAGTTCGTTGCCGTTGTCGTCTACAAAGATGACTTCGTCGGTTGAAAGTTCGCCTTGTACAACGTCGTGCAAGCGGTTGATGCCGTTGCCGTCATTGTCAATGGAATAGGTGTAGGTGAAACTGTTTTCGGTGTCGCTGCCCACGCTCACGCCCGTGAGTTTGGGAAGTACGATTTGAAGTGTTGCCGTTTCCGGTTTGACGGTTGCGCCTTGCTCGGACATATCGAACACCGTTCTCAACTTTCCGTCGACGTCCTTGTGCGAAACGCTGTTCTTGCCCGCCAAAATGATGTTGTAGTTCTTCACCACTTCGTTATAGTCAACGCCGTCGGGTGCTACGAGATAGAACACATAGTACTCGTTTGCGCCGAGTTTGTCGGAAGTCTTGGACATTGCGGTCGCCGCCGTAACTTCGCCCGTTTCGGAATTGTACACGCCGAGTTGCGCGACGGGATAGTAGTTTACGTTGCCCTTCTTGAACAGCGTGAGTTGGGTTTGACCGGACACGATACCGTCTTTGCCGTTCTTGTCGAGATACAAGAATTCGACGTTGACAAGTAACTTGCCGTTCTTGTCGATAAATTGACCGTAGTTTGCGGTGTATCCGTTGGATACGGTGACGACGTAGAGGTCTTTCTTTGCGACTTCGACCTTGCTCGTGCCGTTTTCAACGTCGCTGTAAACGGGGCTGAACTTGAAGTTCTTTGCGTTGCCTGCCGTGCTTAATCTGTACGACTTGGACACGCTGCCTGCGTCGGGCTTTGTGGAAGCAAACGAAACGTATGCTTGCGGAAGTGCCGAAATTCTGTCGTTTTCGGTGCCGCCCAAACGGATGTATTCGCCGATTGCACCTTCCGCCGCCTTGACAAATCTGCCGTTGTCAAGCGAATAAGTGTTGTTTGCAAACAACGTTGCGTCCGCGCTTTCCAGTCCGACTGCCGCAAGATAATCCGCAAGAGTCATATAGAATGCCGACTCTTTTGCGTACTCGTTGACAAGGTCGTATTCTTTGCCGTCGTTGCCGACGAACTTGTACGTCACGTTGCCCGTATGGTTGCCGGTGGCAATGCCGTAGTCTGCAACTTCGTCCGCAAGGTGCGCGTTGACGATTCTTTGCTTGATTCTGCCTTCGAGGTTGACCGTGCTGACGGTCTTGCCTTCGATTGTGTAGTTGTAAGCGTCTTTGCCCGTGATACCCGAAGCCGTGAACACGACGTACTTGGCATTAGCGTATGCGCTGTCGAATTTTGCCGAAACGTCCGCAATCGTCACGTCGTCGCCGAGAATGACGTTTGCAACCGCACCTGCCGCGTATTGATAGTCGTAATCCTTGCCCGCGCCGACTTCGTGCTGGCCTACGCCGAAGAATTTATCCGTGCCGTCATAGTACTTTTCAAACGCTTTTGAAGTCGAGTTTTTCTCGATACCGTTCGCTCTGATGTAAACGGATCTTTGAGTAATCTTGCCTTCGCCGTGCAAATAATTGATTTCGTCCGCAGTTTCGCCGAAGGATTTGATTCCGTTCGCCGCTTCATTGCCGACATAGTTCGCTTTGCCGTAAGTACTTTCAAGCATAAGTACGTCTGCGCCGTTATGCTTGTAGAAGCCGACGATGTGACCTGCGAATGCGGTTCTGTTTTCGTCGGTTGCCGCAACGTAGTACTTGGTCGTGTCGAGTGCGTACCAGTATTCGTCCGCTTCGATTCCCGCTGCGGGTGCGCCGTAGGAAACTATGCCGTCCGCAACGTATGCGAGTACGGTCTTGTCGGCGAGCAATTCTTTACTACTATATACTAATGTATAGTTAGTATATTTTTCCTTAATTGTCGTAAGGCGCAGATTGTATGCCGTGCCTTGCTTGTTGAGGACGTTGTATTGACCGTTTTCCTTAATCGGATTGCCTTCTCCGTCACGTTTGACGTTGACGAATCTGTCGTCGAAGTACGCGTTGTTTCTGGTTTGAATATTATAGTACTTCTCGTCCTCTGCAATCATATTGGTGAACGTATACTCGATGTCGCTCTTGATTGCGGATTCGTCGCCGTTGTATTCTCTCTCGCCGAGATATGCGTTGACGAGCAACGGACGAGCCTTGATATTGCCCGTAATCGTGCCTTTGTATTGCAAAAGTTCGTAGTTTTCGATTGCTTCGAGTGCAGTTGCGAGTTCTTCGCCCGAAAGAGTGCCTTTCGCTTGAAGTTTTGCCGCCGAAAGCACGATTGCGATGCTATCGCCCGCTTGCTTTCTTGCAAATGCGCCTGCCGCAACCACTTCGAGTAAATCGGCGTGTTGAGCAATCAATCTGCCGTCGGTGATGTTGATGACGACATTGACGTCGGTCGTGCCGTCGTAAACCTTGTCGTTGACGACAAAGTCATTGACTTTGAGTTGAATTTGCTTTTTGCTCATATCGAGCGCGTCGATGATTTCGAATTCTGCGATTTCGCCGAACGTCAGGTTGACAAATTCATTGTATTTCTTGTCCGTGGCGCTGTAAACCGAACCTTCGAGTTTGTAATTCTTCAACGCTTTTTGTTTTTGTTCTTCCGTTCCGTTAAAGATGATTTCAAGACCGGTCACCATAACGTTGTGCTTGCCGTTTGCCTGCACGTTTGCGTCGGCTTTGCCTTCTTTGGAGAGCGTAAACGAAACTTTGCTAAGGTCGTACGAGAACAACGCAAGTTCGCTTGCGAGATTGTCCGCATACTGCATAAACGTAAATACGCCTTTCCCGCTTGCGTCGGTCTTTGCCGTCCAGTCGGAAGAGTTCAATTCACTGCTTCCCGAATACACTCTTTGGTTAAACGTGACGTCGGGAACGAGTCTTGCTCTCGAGATAACGACGTTGATGTTTTTGTATGCGTTGTTGATGGAATCCGCATCGACCGCGTAGTTGTTGTCCAAAACTTTCGTTGCGTTTTTGTCGACGGTCACTCTGTACGTACCCGCATCCCTGCCTGCCGACAAACCTTTGAGTTGCAAACCAACGGTTTGTGCGGTATCGCCCTCTGCAAGCGCGCCTTGTGCAAACGAGTAGGTCATATCTACGTTGTCGGTTGCGTTGTAGTCACGATCGACTGCGTCGAGAGAGTCGAAACTGTTTCTGTCGATAATGCGTTTTGTGATTTGCGACTTGACATTTTTGATTGTAATCTTGATTCCGCTCTTGCCGTTGTAAGACGCGTTCTTGACGATTACTACGTCGTCTTCCTTATATTCGTCTTCTTGGTTGACCTCATAATCTTGCATACCGACGTAGAATATCGTGACGGTCACCGTATAATTGTCGCCTACGTTTACGCCGCCAAACGCACTGCTTTCTTCCTCAATCAAGAATTTTTCTGCCGAATTGAGCATGTCTGTCGTATTGCCCGAAGCGATGGAAACGTTGCTTATCGTGAGGTTTGTGGTGTTGTCGTATTGCTTGGAGATGGTCACGTCGCTCTTTAGGAGTGCGATTTTGCCTGCCAAGATGCGGATGACTTCACCGACGTTTTCGTTGTAGATATAGAATATCTTGACAACCGTATTTGCGTCGATGTCAGCGGTAACTTCGTCTTGATTGCCGTTTAGGACGGTATCCTTGCCGCCGTTGACGATTTGACCGAGTTTGTAGTTGTGCGCTTTGTCTCCCGTGAGCGAGAGATTGGTGAACGTAATAGGTGACGATCCGACTTCTTTTCCGGCATACGAAGCGGTTGCAGAGAGATTCACTTCGTCGGTTGTAAGCACTTTGAGGTAAGTCAAGTCGTACATCGTGACGTTTTTGCTTGCGTACGGAACGTCCGCATTGCCGTCTTGCGTCTTGCTCAAACCTACGAAATACTTGGTGTTGAGGTCAATCGTCTTTTGCTCGATTGAGAATCTTGCGCTCGGATCGAGAGACGCCTCAACCGAGAAGTTTGCGTTGTCGCTGTAAAATTCCGTGCCGACGGCAAAACTATAATATCTGCCGTCCGTGCCGTAAATGACGTTGCTCGAGTCGGTTGCGTCGTCGTATCTGTTTGCAAAACTGAGTCTTTGACCTGCATTGTCGAAAACCGCTCTGACGTACGCGCCCTTAATTGCGGCGAGAATGTCGGCGTATGCAAAGCCTGCATAGTTGCCGTCCGTGCCGATTGTTTGACCGCCTACGGATGCGATTGCAAATCTAATGCCGTAAACGTCGTCCTTGTCGCCGTAAACTTTGCTCATCGTCGAAGCCGTCGGATTGACCACGACTTTTGCGGGATTGATTGTGACGGAAACAGGTTCAACGAACACCGCGTCGGAAAGTTCCGTTTCTCCGTTGTAGAGTTTTACTCCCGTAAAGTTGACGATGTATCTGCCTGCATCGAGCAAGGTGTCTTTTGCAATGCTCGTCGTCCAAACGACAGAATCGAACGCGGGAACGTTACCCTCGACGTCAAACTTGTTCTTGTCGTATTTAATCGAATTTTCGTTCCAACGATAACCGAAGGTAAACTCGAATTTCACGCCGTCTTTGACTCTGATGACAACTGCGTTTTGTACTGTGATATAGATGATGTAATCGGTGCCCGCGACGGTGTCGAGTTCGATTTTGACGTTGCCGTCGTCGAGATTGCCGTCTGTGATTATCGAGTACTTGTAAGTTGCGGAATATCCGCTTTGTGCGGTGCTGTCGAGAAGCGCGCCGAGTTTGATTTTCAAACCGTTTTCAAACAACGCTTCGATGTTGCTTGCAACCGCCATATCGCTTGCCGAAATCTTATAGGTCGGGAAAATCGTTGCGAGCAGTGCGTCATCGACCGGCGTGCCGTACTTAAACACGCTAGATTGACCGCTGACGTCGAGTTTGACGATACGTTTCTCGATTTCGAAGAACCATTTTGAAGTTTGAACGAGAACGGTGTAGTTCTTGTTGACGTCAAAGAGGTTTGCGTCCGCTTCGAATGCGTACACACCCACATCGTTGCCTGATTTACGATTGATTCTGCCGTCCGCAAAGTAGATTGCGTATCCGTCCGCCGTCGTTTCCGAGTCTTTTCTGTAACCCTCGAAGATTTCGTCGAGAATATCGTTTTCTGTAGCGTAAAGTCCCGCAAATTGAGAGAGTGCTACGCCGAATCTGAATTCGGGATCGGAATTGCCATACATCTTGCTTGCTTTCCACGCGTCCACGGTTACACTGCGTCTTGAAACACTGTATTCGCCGCTTACGAACGTGACGTCGTAGTTTTTGACGGTGGAAACGGAATTGCCTTGCGCATCTTGCGAGGTGTACTTGACGTTATTGAGAATCTGATATGCGCCGACGTCGTAGATGCCGTACGAGTTGAGGTTGCCGCTGATGTAGAGGTCTACGGAAATACCCTCGCCGCTCATCTTTTCTTTGGCGATGCCTTCAACATTATAATCGAATTCGGACGGGACTTTGTCGCCGTATGTAGCCGACACGACTGTTGCGGTGATGACGACTTTGCCTCGCACGATACTGTACTCTTTCGTTTCAAAGACTTGTTTGCCCGCCTCGTCCATTGCGAAATCGTCGGTGACGAAACTCTCGTCCTCTTTGGGGATGTAGATTCTCACCATATAATCGCCGACTGTGGTGGGCGTTTCGACGACATTTTCACCCTCAACGAAGTCGTATTTAAATGAGTTTTTGGACGGTTCGTAACCGAAACTCATCCACTTGGCGACGTCGGTGGGCTCTGCCGTATACGCGACTTTGGTGTTGGTAAGGCTGTAAGTGACTGTCTTTCTTGCCGACAATTCGAATGCGTGAGACGCCCTATTGCTGTCGTTGAGCAAGTCGGAAAGATTTGCCGCGTCGTCGAACGTGAGCGTTATAGAAGACGCACCATCGCTGCCGAATGTATCGAAAGAAATGAGGTTGCCGTTTGCGTTTGCGCTCGGCTTTGTCCAGCCGCGATTGTTGCCGTAGTTTTCAAGCAACAAGTTGCCGTTCTGCACAAACTTGAACGGGACGTAACTGTTTGCAAGCGATATGTTGAATTTAATCTTTTCGCCTCTCTTAATCGTTGAAATCGGCGTATCTTCCTCGTCCGTAACGGAAATGCTTGCAAAACCGCTTTCGAGTTTCGCATTGCTCTTTACGGATGCGGAAACTGTGTACGAAGTCGTATCGACTAACACATAGAGTTTGTTGACCGCCGACAAGTTGCCCGCTTGGTCTTCCGCCCAGATATGGATAACTCTCATACCTGCGTTTTGCGCCGCCAAAAGGTCGGCTGTGAAATCGGTTGAGCCGCCGCTGTCGAGTTCCTCGCCGTTTTTGACTATGTATCTCAAAAATCCGAATTGAGTTTTGGGGTCGGTTGCGGTTCTGTAATTATTTGCGATATCCAAATCCCTGATTGCGTCCAACTCATCGGAATTCTTCACAACGCTGATACCGTAGTGAATTTTGAGCCCCTTTGCATATTCCGTTGACAAAATCGCGTCGGAAAAGCCGAGCAACGCCTCGAGCGTAAACGAGGACGTATACCACGTTCTCGATTGCGGAATTTCGTATCCGTTCGTGCCGAAGTCGCCGATGAAGCCTTCTTCGTCGCTAAATCCCGGCATTATGGGGGCTTCGACGTCGATAAGCACTTTTACGCCGCCGCTCCAGTTGACATCGACATATTCTATGCTATTGTCGTCGCTGTCAATTGCATTGAGGCTTGCGTATTGACCTTCGAAAGCGGAAAATTCCGATACCCACTCATAGAAGAATTGACCCGTTTGGGGTTTTGGTATGCTGAACGTAAACGTACTCTTGCCGTCCACTTGTCCATATGTGACCGTTATATTCTGACCGTTGATATTGACTGTATGCGTATTGTTTTCGACTGACGAAGTCGCCTTTGCGGTCATGTATCGCAAAAGCGTGGGCGAATAGGTTTCGCCTGCGTATTCGCCCGCGCCGTTGATGACGAACGCGTGCATCGTGCCGCTTGAATCCTCGAATCTAAACGTGAATCCAGAAAAACCGCCCGCCGTAACCGTGAATTTGAGTGTTACGTTGCCGGTTGCCCATTTGCCGTTTTGACTTGCTTCTATGGTCTCGGGCGTGCCGTCTTTATCATACTTGAAATCGAGCGTATATTCGGGCTTGTCATAGTCAACCTTCATAAAGAAAGACTTTTCGCCGCCCTTGTTGCCCGCAAGGTCGAACATATAGAACGTAAATCTGTAATATCCGTGACCCTTTGCGGCGTCCATATCCGACGGATTGCCTTGATACGTCTTGCCGTCAACGGTCAAAGCCGCCCCTCTTACAAAGTCATAGGTGAACGACGTGAGTTCGCCCGCCGCAATAGGCAATATGCCTGCCGACTTGACGTCCGCATAAGTTGCGAATTCTCTTTTATTTTTGAGTGCGGAAATGCTGTCCGCTTTGTCAACGGTGTAGAACCAAATGTACGGCGAATAACCTGCATCCGCCTCGTCTTCTTTAATCTCGAAGTTTGCGTCCGTCGTAATCGTGTTTTGACGGAACCAATTTAGCGCGGAAACGGTCAAGCCGTCTGTGCCTACATAATTTTCAAGGAAGATATTCGTGCCCGAGTTGTTGGAATCGCTCGGCGCAGTGGTGTCGATACCCGAAACGGTAAGCGTGGTTGTGACCGCTTTATTGCCATTGTCCGTGACAACGGTTTCCAAAGTGCAGTTTGTTGTGAAATAAACTGAAACGACCACTCTCGCGCTATTGGTCTTTTTTACGATTGCGTAACCGACGGATACGGAAGTTGTAGTTTCGTCAACTGTTTTCGAGATAAAAATCTCTTTTGCGGTGTTAATGTCGGACGCATTGGAAATCGTGAACACCGTGTTGCCGATTTTGACCGTCGCGATGCCCGACACACGAGAATCGACGCCGCTCATATCGTTCCACGTCAAATTGCCGTCAGAAGAAATATTCACGCTTTTATCGCCGATGCCTATAAATTTGAGTGCGTCGCTTCCGTAAGCGGCAGCCGCCGTTTCGAGCGAATCGTATTCGGTATAGTTGAACGTATCGACAAACTCGGTTTGTACATACTTATAATACGTCACACTGCTTTTCCCGGGAATATTGCCCAAAGTGTCATTCAATGCTTTGTTTGTATAAGATGCCAACGTACCCGAACCGTGTTGCACCGAGTCAAATTTAAGTCTGTTTTTGATGGAGTCATAATAAACAGGAAATTTCGCCTGATTGCTTGCGTCGTTAGCGTTTACAATGTACGGCGCACAAGTGTTTATGCCATCCGTCGACGCAACGCCGTCGTATCTCGACGTAACGATAGGCGCAGCACCGTCTTTTGCGTCGTGGATAATCTCAATCTTAATAGAGTTAAAGACTATTTCTTGACGAATTGCAGTACCCAAGCCTGCAGCTTCTTGTGTTATGTATGTTTCAAATGCCACATATGGTTTACTTTTTGTGAGGGTGACGGTATTGCTGTATGAGTCACGAGGCTCAGTTGTTGATGCTTTTTCAGGGTTAGCAATGGCAAGCGAACCGGATTTTCTGTTACTACCACCATCATTATAATTAACAGTCGCATCAATAGTAACCTTAACCGTGCACAAATCGCATATTCTTTTTACAAACGAACCGACATCAAAAATAGCACGAGATCTTATTGAGATTTTTTTTGTGGCCTTACCATCCGCTTCAATAACATATTTATTGTTTGATGGCGCAACCGTAACATTAACGCCAGTAGATTCAGGCTTGTAAAGACTGACACTGCCGGTTTCCTCATCTGCACTCAAGCTGATATTTGTCAAACTTCTTTCGAAAACCCAGTTATTCGTTGAAGGGGAATAAGAAAAAGACGCTGCGGTAATTCCCAAATCATACGGAACACATCCACCAGTATCTACGGTGTAATTCGCCGCATAAGCGGTATCGCTTTTACCGTTGTCAGCAATAGTATCGTTGTCGGGCGCAACAAGCGCGACGGCAAATACCATTGTGAAGCAAAGCGCAAGCACAACGAGTCTTGCGAGCGAGAGTAATTGTCTTGATTTGTTGCCATTTCTCATAATATCCACCTCGGGTGTTGGTGTGTGCACGTACGCGCTCTCATCGCGCGCATATGTGCGCAAATTTTTATACATCTACAATATTACACGAAACTCAAATTATTGTCAATAGTCAAATTTATCATATAGAATTCCTTAATTTTACATCGTCGTTTGTCATTCCGAGAAGCAACATCGTTGCGAAGTAGGAATCAAGGCGACAGCCGCATTTTCGCTCCGCCGGATTCCCACGGTCACTTCGTTCCCTCGGAATGACATATGGTAGATTCAATTTTTCCGCATGCGTGCTAAGCACGCAATCGACCAAACAATCGTACATGCGAATTGAGGTTTGTGTTCTTATCCTTGTGTATTTTCGCGCTCCTCACTACAACAAATTGTATTTCGACAAATTTTTTGCTTTTGCGCTTGTTTTCCTCAAAAATACGATGTAATATATCGTATCGCTTCCGCATTGCTGTTCTTTGCAAGGCAAAAGCGGATTTTTGTTTTTTTGAGGAACGCGATGGAATATTTGCAAGAAGGTTTCGGCTCGAATCAATCCCTCGACAGCAAGGTTCAAAAACTTGTCATTCTTTTCGTGTTCGACAAAATGGCGATTCCCCTTGCCGAAACGACAATCCTCGACATATGCTCGTCCGACAACAACTGGCTGTCGTATATGGAGTGCAAGCAGTATTTGTCCGAACTTCTGGACACCAACCTCATCTACCGCGTGCCGAAAAGCGATATGCTGGGCATCACGCAAGACGGGGTGAGTTGCCTTTCGCTGTTCTTCACCAAAATTCCCTCGTCCATTCGCGACGAAATCGTGCAATACGCTCGCGACAACCGTATGCGTTTCAAGAAACGCCAATCCTATTTTTGCGACTATTCCAAAAATGCCGACGGCACTTACACCGTGATTATGCGCATCAACAACGACATAACCACCCTTATGGAATTGAAACTCGTGGTTGCCAACCGCCAACTTGCAAAATATCTGTACAAGAGTTGGGTTGACAAGGCATCGACGACATATTCGCTCATTTACGATAATTTGATAGAATAAGAGCAAAAATCATCGCAAGGCAACGGCAACACGCAAGTGTGCGTATCGCCGAAAGCCTTGCTCGATTTATTGCTCTGCTAACCGCGCAGAGAATTTGCGCTATCAGTTCAAGCACGGACAAAAAATCAAACCGCAATTTCGCCAAATTATCTGCTTGGTGGGCGCGTGCCTTACAGCACGCAAGCGGAAAAACGAATCCCGATTTGGCGCACTATTATGAATCCGTTACGAACGAAAATTTTACATAACAAATTCAACGTTTTACTATCGCATATTGTAAAAAACAATGCTTTATATGCGCATTTTGCACACATAAAGCATTGTTTTTGTCATTTCGTAGCAAATTTCGTTGATTGATAATTTAGATATTCCGCGGCTGCGGCAAAGCCGCAATTTCACTGCGCCGTAGGCACAATTTCACGCACGCGTCGCGTGCATTTCACTGCCGCAAGGCAATATCGCTGCGCCATAGGCGCAATCATTTTTCGTCCTCGTTTTCCGTCTTTTCGTCGGCGGTTTCTTCGTCGGAAACGACATCGGTTTTTGGTTGCGAAACCGGTTTGTCTTTGAGGACTAGTTGCGTTTTCGGACGTATCTTTTCAAGGCGCGCGGCGTACAAAGCAAGCACCGCGATAAGCGTTGAAGCAACCGCTTGCAACACGTTTTTCGGCAAGGATGTCAACGCCGATTCGGGCGTGCCGTACATAAACGCTTTGCAGATGTAGTACCCCACCGCCATAAGCATCGTGCAAACGATGCAGGTTATCGTCGCAAAGGTTATTTTGAGCGCGACGTCGCGCTTTGTCGGGGTCTCTTTTTTGTCAAACCACTTGTAAATGAGCGTGAACGCAACGCCCGCAAGCAAGCCTTCGATAGCCTTTATGACGAGAGTGTAAAGCATCGTCACGGGGTAGGTCGTAAGGTCTGCGAGGAACGCACCCAAGCCCCCCGCTATCATAGCCGTGAGAGGATTGAACAGCGCGGCGGCAATCAATATGGCACTGTCGCCGATGTTGAAATTTGCAACCGGCGTGGATACGCCGATGAGCGTTGCAACGTACACGATTGCGGTCATCATACCCGTGTACGCGATGAATTTGATAGTAAATTTTCCGTTTTTCTTCATAAAAAATCTCCGTTTTTTACGGAGAAGGAACGAACAGACCTTTTGTCTGCACGCTATTCCTTCCCAGTCTGACTTTACAGGCGGTTGCGGAATCTCACCGCATCGGCTGTTGGGGCTGTTGGACTTGTCCGTTCAAAGACGGCATCACCACCGGTTGGGATATACCCACCCAAGAAATAGATTTGCTACATTTATATTTTATGACCGACGCTATGCAATGTCAACGTTTAACTGTCGCAGTTAATAAACACTTTCGGCGTTTTGTCTTGAAAGTGGCTTTGATTGCAACTTTCGTTGAACTTATTTCGCAGACGAGATAAAAACCGCCGTCCGCGAACTTGAGAGCGGACTTTTGACAAACACTCATTCAAGGCGTACTTATTAACGGAATGTGCCTATTCGCAGACGGAACGCGAGCCGCAAGGCGGCGAGAAAAGCGAACGCCGAGCTTGACGGAAAGTACAAGCGACTGCGCCGTTTGGGTGCGAAGCTGGCGCACAAAGCGCAGTGACACAAGTAGAGAAATGTCCCTATCTATGCGAGTGCTGAGTGTTGCCCCACGCGAAGCGGACGCCGTGGGTTCCCTCAAATTTATGCAG
>URIX01000008.1 GCA_900547975.1 uncultured Eubacteriales bacterium
CGTGTTTCGTCTTCGAATATGCACATACCGTTAATAAGTACGCCTTGAACAAGTGTTCGTTTAACCGCTTGCGTGCATAGCACGCCCTCACCAAGCAAGCATTCGCACGAAATTGTGGTTTGAGTTTTTGCCCGTCTTCTTTTGAGAGTAAAGAGGGCTTGCGCGGTTAGTGATTGCAAAAACAAGTGCGGTGTCAAGCAATAAACTTCGTTTTTTGCTTTCACCGCAACGCCGTTTGAGCAATGCTTCGCGGACGGCGGTTTTTATCTCGTCTTCGAATAGGCACATTCCGTGTACGAGTAGCCTTCGAACAAGTTTTCGGATTAAGGCTTCGCCTTCCACAATTATTAATTATTCATTATTCATTATTAATTAATATTAATCATTAATTAATTCTTGTGCATTTGTATATTTGGTGCTAAAATACTATTACTTAATACTCAATATATGCGGTTTTCGCCGCATTCGGAGGGAATCAATGAACATTTTTACTAAGATGGGTTGCCGTATCTTCCAGCAATCAATGCGTTTGGCAATGTTTTTGTTGCCGTGGAATCAGTGCAAAAAGACCTTGTCCGGTCCGGGCAGCATTTCGCAACTTCCCAAATTCTTGAAGGACAACGGCTTTAAGAGCATTCTTATCGTCACCGACGGATTCCTCTTTTCAAGCGGTAAGGCAGATCCCATTATGGCCGCGTGCGAAGCAGAGGGCATGAAGAGTTGCTGCTATCACGACGTCGTTCCTAATCCGACCATTCAAAACATCGAAGAAGGACTAAAAATGTATCACGACAACAACTGTGACGCGATCGTGGCACTCGGCGGCGGCAGCGCAATGGACTGCGCAAAAGGTATCGGCGCAAGAGTCGCTTGCCCCAAAAAGAGCGTTCCGCAAATGAAGGGCGTGCTTAAAATTATGATTACGGGTCACAAACTTCCCCCGCTCGTCGCAATTCCGACGACTTCGGGCACGGGCAGTGAAGCGACGCTTGCCGCGGTTATTTCCAACCCCGAAACGCACGAAAAATATCCTATCAACGACCCGTTCCTCATTCCGAGATATGTCGTGATGGACCCCGAACTTACAAAATCCCTTCCGCCTCACCTCACCTCTACGACGGGTATGGACGCTCTCACTCACGCAGTTGAAGCGTACATCGGCGGCGAGAATACGAGACAAACCAAGAAAGAGGCTATCGAGGCAGTGCAACTCATTCACAAATACCTCAAACAAGCCTACGACCACGGCGATGACCTCGAAGCGAGAGTGGAAATGCAAAAGGCCGCATATCTTGCGGGCAAAGCGTTTACTCGTGCATACGTCGGTTATGTCCACGCAGTCGCGCACACGCTCGGCGGCGAATACGGCGTACCTCACGGCCTTGCAAACGCGGTCATTCTTCCGCACGTTTTGAAAGCATACGGCAAATCCGCGCACAAGAAACTCGCTCAACTTGCCGACTGCATTGATCTCGGCGGCAAGACAAACGAAGAAAAAGCAAATTTGTTCATCAAGTGGATCGAAGATATGAACGCCGCAATGAACATTCCAACCAAGATTTTGTCACGCGACGGCGGCAAACTTATCGAAGAAGAACGTTTGCCTCGTATGATAGCGCACGCATATGCCGAAGCAAATCCGCTTTATCCCTGTCCGCAAGTTTGGGGTAAGAAAGAGATCGAGGCTATCTACCGCGAAATTATGTAAAAATCGAAATCGTTTTTCAAAACGATTTTGAGGATTTGAATCAAAATCCCGTCTGACAAAATCCGATGCGTCGGCATTTTGGCAAACGGGTTTTTCTGTACTCTTTTCCCAAAATTCCGTGTATAGCGCGAAAATCCGTGTTTTTGCGCATAAGATTTAGTTTATGTTGTTTGGAAAATATATCAACAAATATTACGCCAAGTACTGTTGGCTGTTCCTGATAGGACTTGTGGGACTCGTCGCCGTTGACGTGTTCCAACTTTTCATACCCGAATATCTCGGAAAACTCGTGGATATGTTCGACGGCGGAACGATAGATACCGGCGCGCTTAAAGAGATTATTCTCGGCGTTATGGTGGTTGCTATCGTTATGTTTTTCGGGCGCATTATGTGGCGACTTTCCATATTCAACGCTTCGCAGAGAATAGAAGCGGATTTGCGTCACAATATGTTCCTCAAAAGCGAACGCCTTTCTCAACGCTACTACCACGAGAACAAAGTCGGCACGATTATGGCGTGGTTTACAACCGACCTCGAAACTATAGAGGAATTTTTCGGTTGGGGCTCGGTTATGCTCGTGGACGCAATGTTTCTTTCCGTGCTTGCGCTCTACAAGATGTTTTCTCTCGACTGGGTGTTGTCCTGCATTCTTTTGATACCTCTCGCGCTCATCATCGTATGGGGTATGCTCGTCGAGAAGTTTATGGCACTCAAATGGGAACAACGCCAAACGGAATTCGACAAACTTTACGACTTTTCTCAAGAAAGTTTTACGGGAATACGCGTCATAAAAGCATTTGTCAAAGAAACTCAACAACTTCACGCCTTTGCAAAAATCGCAAAGCGCAACAAGGATGCAAATATCGAACTGGTCAAGGTGTCCGTCGTATTCGACGCAATCATTTCGGTGATTATATCTGCGATTATGGCTCTTATTTTGGGTTTGGGCGGCTATTTCGTGTACAAATACGTCACGGGCTCGCCCGTTTCGATATTCGGTCACACTATAGATATGACCGCAGGCAGACTCATTACGTTCGTGGGCTATTTCGATACTTTGGTATGGCCTATGATTGCGCTCGGACAGGTTGTGACTATGCGCTCTCGTTCGAAAGCGTCCCTCAAACGTATAACCAACTTCCTCGACCAAGATGAAGAAATCCGCAATCCGCAAAACGCCGTCGTTCTCGACGACGTAAAGGGCGAAATCAAGTTCGACGGATTTTCTTTTGCATATCCGAACAGCGATTCGAACGTGCTTAAAAACGTAAGCGTCGAAATCAAGGCAGGGGAAAACGTGGGAATCGTCGGCAAGATAGGAAGCGGCAAAACCACGCTCGTCAACACGCTTTTGCACCTCTACAACGTCGAAAAAGGCAAAGTGTTCATAGACGGTCACGACATTATGGACTGCGACATCGACAGCCTCAGAAAAGCAATAGGCTACGTTCCGCAAGACAACTTCCTTTTCAGCGACAAGGTGAAAAATAACATTGCGTTCTCGTGCGAGAATCTCGATATGGACAAGGTGTACGACGCGGCGAAATTTGCCGACGTTCACTCGAACATCGAGGACTTTACGGAAGGATACGAAACCGTATCGGGCGAGAGGGGAGTGACCCTTTCGGGCGGACAAAAACAGCGTATATCTATTGCGCGCGCGTACATAAAAGACGCGCCCATTATGATTTTGGACGACTCGGTGTCCGCAGTTGACGTAAAGACGGAAGAAACGATACTTGAAAACATTCAAAGACAGCGCAAGGGCAAAACTACGCTCGTCATCGCTTCGCGCGTGTCTACGGTGTCACATCTGGACAAAATTCTCGTGCTCGACAAGGGCGAAGTCGAAGCGTTCGATACGCCGCAACGTCTTGAAGAAATCTCGCCGACCTACAAAAAGATGGTGTACTTGCAAAAACTCGAAAGAGAAGTCGAAGGGGGTGAGGCGTAATGCAATCGGAAGTCGAAAAACTCAAAGGCGACGTTCACATTCCTTCAAAGGATATGTACAAGCGCATATGGCATTATCTCAAACCCGAAACGGCAAGATTCGTCGGCGCAATGCTTCTCATTCTCGTCAACGTGGTGCTTGACATCATTCTGCCGCTTTTCGTGAGCAGAATCACAAACAACCTCAAATCCGACGGAATAAACCTCGAATTTATCATAGGTATGGCGGTTGCCTACCTCGCCATAGGAGTATTCAACCAAGCGTTTCTCGTTTGGGAATCTATGCTGTTGCAAAAAGCGGGGCAAAACATAATCTATACGCTTCGTACCGAAGTTTTCGAACATATAGAAAAGTTGTCGCAGAATCAGTTTGACGAAATGCCCGTCGGCTCGCTCGTTACGCGCGTCGCGTCATATACGGCGTCGATGTCCGACCTGTTTACGAACGTCATCGTCAACGTAATTCGAAACGCACTCACGGTCGTGGGCGTGTATGGCATAATGCTGTATATATCGTGGCAACTCTCGCTCGTTATGCTCGCGTTTATCGTCGTGGTGTTCGTCACCTCGTTCGTGTTCAGAAAAATCGTGCGCAAGGTCTTTACGAAAGAAAGACAATATATATCCGACCTCAACACTTTCCTCAACGAGAATCTGTCGGGGATGAAACTTATACAGATTTTCAACCGTCAAAAGAAGAAAGACGACGAGTTTTTACAAAAGAACGAAAATCTGCGCAAATCGAGATACGCCGTCGTGCTTGCGTTCGGCATATACCGTCCGTTCATAACGCTTTTGTACATCAGTTCCATTGCGGTGACGTTCTGGCTCGGTATGGAATTCGGACTCGACGCAGGTATGATTGTTGCGTTCTATTTGTATCTTTCGAGGTTTTTCAACCCCATACAAAACCTCGCCGACCAACTCAACAACTTGCAAAAGGCGACCACCGCTTCCGAAAGATTGTTCAATTTGCTCGACGTTAAACCCGAAATCCGCGACAGAGAAGACGCAGTGACGGTGGATAAATTCGAGGGCAAAATCGAGTTTAAGAACGTGTGGTTCGCATACAAAGCCGAGGATTGGATTCTCAAAGACGTGTCTTTCACCATAAATCCGAAGGAAACGTGCGCGTTCGTAGGCGCGACGGGCGCGGGGAAAACCACAATTCTTTCCCTTATCGTGCGCAATTACGAGATTCAAAAAGGTCAAATCCTTATTGACGGCAGAGATATAAGCACGATTGAAATCCATTCTCTGCGCAGGGGAATAGGGCAGATGCTCCAAGACGTGTTCCTTTTCAGCGGCACGGTGAGAAGCAACATCACCCTCAACGACGATTCGTTCACCGACGAGGAAATCGAGGCGGCATGCAAGTACGTCAACGCCGACACCTTCGTATCTTCGCAAGAACACGGACTCGACGAGGAAGTTATAGAGCGAGGCGAAAACTTCTCGCAAGGTCAACGCCAACTCCTTTCGTTCGCAAGAACGGTGCTTCACAAACCGCAGATTCTCATTCTCGACGAGGCAACCGCAAACATCGACGCCGAAACCGAAGTCGTAATACAAAAATCGCTTGAAAATATCCGCAATATCGGCACTATGCTCGTCGTTGCGCACAGACTCTCGACAATCCAGCACGCCGACCGGATTATCGTGCTTCAAAACGGCAGAATCATCGAGCAAGGCACGCACCAGCAGTTGCTCAAAAACAAGGGATACTATCACAAACTTTACGTATTGCAGTTTGAAAACCGCGATTGAGTTGCAATACAAATGTTTGAAATATAATACATTTTGTCGCACAACTCTCAATTTGTTGACTTTTTCGGCATAAGTGTTAAAATGAGTTTGTATATTTAATACAAATAAACAACGGAGGGCATTATGTATCACATAATCGTCAATCCTCAGGGCGGAAAGGGCAAGAGTATGAAAGCACTTGCAACCGTCGAGGAAATCTTCAAAAATAACAACGCAGAGTACGTCATTCATAAAACGGAATACGCAGGGCACGCGACCGAAATCGCCAAAGAATTGTCCCAAACGCCCGATACGAACATCGTGGTTATGGGCGGCGACGGCTCGTTCCACGAGGTGCTTTGCGGCATAGACAACTTCGACAACGTTACACTCGGACTCGTTGCGTGCGGAAGCGGAAACGATTTTATCAAGAAATCCGGTCATTCCACCAACGTCAAAGAAGCGATGCAAACCATTCTCAAAGGCAACGTCGGTTACGTTGATTATATGGAACTCGGCAAATATCGTTGCCTCAACGTCGGCGGCGGCGGTATGGACGTGGACGTGTTGCTCAAATACGCAAACTGCAAAACTTTGAAGGGTAAAGCGGCATATTACTATTCGCTTTTCTACACGCTTTTGCACACGAGATTCCACCATCTTCGCATAACGGCAGACGGCGTAACCAAAGACACGAGCGTGTTTATGATAGGCATAGGCAACGGCGGATTTATCGGCGGCGGCATTCCCATTTGCCCGAACGCCGTTGTGGACGACGGGCTTTTGAACGTCGGCTACGTCAACGAAATGAAAAAGAGCAAAATCATTTTCCGTCTTTTCAAGTTTCTCAAAGGCAAACACGTCGGGACGGATTGGGGCGGCGAATACACCGCAAAGAAAGTCACGATAGAAGCGCTCGACGACAGCCGCTTCGAACTCGACGGTGAAATTATCGAGGATACGAAACTCGACATCGAGGTTGTCCACAACAAACTCAAAATGTTCAGATAATCTCAAAATAAACGTTTTATCTGTGGAAAACACACATATAAAACATCGAATCTAATCGTAAACAAAAAAACGGTCCTGCAATTCACAGGACCGTTTCCCATTCATACGATAATTTGCGTTTCAAACGCATTTGAGCGCGTTTGATTCTGCAAAATCGCGTTTTTATAAGGTATTATTGTTTTGTGCCGCAGTACTTGCAGTATACGGAATCTTTTGCGATTTTCTTGCCGCATCGATGGCAAAATACGGTTTCTTCGTCGCTTTGCGCAGGCGCGGCGGCTTTGCTTGCTTCGCTCACCGTGCGTACGACATTCTGAATGTTTTCTTTGTTTGCGTCGAGAATTACGCCGCTGATTTTGGGCGAAAGTTTGGCCATTGCGGGCACGACGAACGAGAAGAACGTCAAGAAGAACGTAATCATAGCGAAAAACGCACCGATAACCGTCATTGCGATTGCGCCGCCTCGGGGAAGAAGTGCCTCGCTCGCATTGTCGCCGAACGGACCTCCCACCAAGAGTGAATTTATGCCGAATGCAAGAAACACGATTGCGATGACGATGGTGAAGCACCATATAATCCGCATCGTTTTGACCACTTTTTTCAAATCTTTTGTATTATTGCTTATTTCCATATTCAAACCTCTTTGTTGTTCTATAAAAATTATACCATGCTTTCGACCATCTATCAATATTTTTATTTTGAGAAATATGTAATGCAAAATTCAAAGAAATCGTGTTCGAATTGTCTGCGAACAACGAAGTACGATTCGGTGTGAATCGCGTTTGTATGCAATGCCTTATTACTTTTGTCGATTGATATACATATACCCTTTCTATCGGTTGAAAATCAATTCCACTCGCAAAACCTTTATCTGTAAATGTTTTTGCGAATAGCAATTTTGCAGCATCGCAGAGAACATTGACGAAAGGCGTACAAAATGACGCATCATTTGAATTGAAGCGGTAATTTTAACGAAAAACTATGTTATTTGCTCTGAGTTTCTTGTTTGAGAAGGGTTGCATAGCGGAGCATTTGCTTGCGCGAGGACACGCCGAGTTTGCCTAAAATGTTGTGGTTGTGATACTTGAGCGTGCCTTGTTGTATGTTGCAAATTTCCATAATTTCGTTTGCGGATTTGCCTTCGAGGTATAAGCCGAAGATTTGTTTTTCGGTTTTGGTGAGGGTTTGTAGTCCCGCTTTGAACATCTCGTAGTCGTCGGGGGATACCTCGTTTTTGCGAGAGTAGGCAAGGCGGTCGATGTCCGCTTGTTTTTGTTCGAGAGAAGAGCCTTGTTTGTCGCATTGCGTGCGGAGTTTTTCGGTTTCCTCGTCTCTGATTCTATCCTGCTCGGCAAGAAATGCGAAAAGGTCGTCGATTTCGACAAATTCCGACTCGGCGTTCTTGTGTTCTTGTTTGTGAATTTGTTCGATGCCTTTGAGGAGCGGGCGCAAAAAACGTTTGCTGAAGAACACGCACACTGTAATCGTCATGCCGACAAGCAGCAGCACGAGCAGCACCACCGAAATGACGTTGTTTGCAACGTTAATGTCGTATTCTTCCTTGGGATAGGACACGATAAGCACGTATTCGTCGCCGCAAATAGTGGCAAATTGCGTCTTGGAAACGAAAGAGGAATTGCCGTCGCGCGAATGCAAAGCGGTAAGTCCGCCGCCAATATCCTCAACGGTAAGTTCTCCCTGCGGAGGAAGATAGTAGCCGCCGTACACGCCTGCCGAAAATCCGTCGACGGTGTTGTACGTTCCGCCGTTTTTGGGGAAGAACATGCAGGTGAGGTGTTCGAGTTGCGTCGATTGCGCAAAATACTTTTTGAAGTAGTTTTCGGAGATTTCAAAGCCGCACACGCCGTAGACTTTATTGTTGTCACCGACGATTGGCACAACGAAGTTCATTGTGCGCTCGCTGGTGCCGTAAAGTCTTGAAATTTGCGTCAGACGCGGCGTCTTTTCGGCGGATTCGAACATGGCAAGCACCTTGTCGCCGTCGGGCAGGTTGGCAAGATTAAATTCAAGTCGCCACTGACGGTGAGGCATAACGTCGCGATTGCGCCCTATGTCCGAAATACCGCGGTAGAGGAGCAATGTTTCGTCGGTTTCGTCGAGGGAAGCGCGCTGAAAATACAGCCCTGTTTTGGAGTATTCCGCGCCGTCGATATGTGTGTTGACGGTGGCATTGAGTATCAAAAACGCGCCTGAACAGTCGGTTTTCATCAACTCTATGCCAAGTTTGTCAAACAGCATATTTTGAAGAGCGGCAATGCGCGTCGAATCGTCGTTCAAGGCGGCAAACTCAATGCCCTCGGTGCCCTCGGATGCGAGATATGCGTCGATTTTCTCGGCAACGGAGTAGGAGAGCGAGTTGCCCATTCTCGTCATATCCTCAAAATACTTGGACACTTGCCGCTCGTAAGTGCGCATTTGGAATGCAAGATTGTTTTCGGCGCTTTCCTTTGCGGTGGAGAAGTGCCCGAAGAAGAACATACCGCACCCCAAAAACGACAAAACGATAATCGCAAGCGCAAGCATGTACCAGAACAACTTGTGCTTCATAGACGATTTTTTGGGTTTTATGAGTTTTGGAGTGTTCATATATTTCTGTCGATTTGTGACGGATAGCGTCGATTTCAAGACAAAAACGCGTTTATTGCGTGTTCTTGCTGTTTTCTGTCGTTTTTGTGCGACGATTAAGCGGCGGGGATGGTGAGGAACACGTCAACGAGTCGGTTGGTGATTTCCTCATAGGTTTTGCCGTTTGCGTACATCGAGGTCAGTTCCTTTTGCAGTTTGCGAATTTCGGAATAGAGCGCGTAGGTGTTGGGGAAGTAGCCTGCCATCGACGGCTCGGAGAGGAATGTGCAGGAGTTCACGGTGGATTTCAAGGCGGCGTAGGTGTTTCTGAAAGCCTCCGTCTTGAAAGTGTAGGCGTCCAACTTGCCGAACGCACCTGTTTTGACGGGCATATACCCTGTTTGTGCAACGAAGTCGAGGTTTCGTTTTTCCTCGGTGAACCATTTTGCAAAGACGGCGGCAGCCTCGGCTTTTTGAGGCGTGGTTTTGTAGGCGCAAAGCCCTACGCCTGCTTGCGATGCATACTTTTTGCCGTTTGAAGCGGGCACGGGCAGAACTTTGAGGTTGGTCGGCTCTTGGGTGTTGTCGGGGTAGGTGATTGTGTCGTTGTAGTAGAGCACGGCGGCGGAGGATGATATACCTGCGATGGTTTGTCCCGTCATAACCTGAGTGTTGGAATACAGGTCGGACACGACGATATACCCTTTGGCGATTGCCGAGGCAAACTTTTTGTAGGAGGCAATCAAGGCGTCGTTTTGCTTGTACCAGTCGTTTTGGTAGAAATCGACTGCACCGTGGCTTATTGCGTCAAGCTCGACGGAGCGCATGAGATAGTCGAGGGCGCAGAATGGCTTTCCGCCGGAATAGTTGTAATATTTTTCGGCAACAGAGAAGAAACCGTCCCATGTTGCGAGGTCGGCGTAGGTCACGTTTTGTTCTTTTGCGAATCTGTCGAACGCACCGCTTGCCAAAAAGAGCAGGTGGGTGGATTTTGACACGGGAAGCACCGAGAGCGAGTTGTCAACCATGCCGTCGGATACAAACTCGCCAACGAAATCCGAAAGTTCGCTTGCCGAAAAGACGTCCTTCCAGTTGATAAGTTTTTCCGAGCCAAGTTCTTGCGCGTTTGAGTTGTGGCAGAAGAACAGGTCCGGCATCGCCGGTACGCCTGCGACTCCGTTTTGAGCATTGACGAGTTTTTGCCCGATTTGCGAGGCGTTGGACATAAGCGTAACGTTGATTATGATGCCCTTTTCCTTGCCGACGGTGCGGTTGAAATCCTCGACGTATCTGTTCATGGGAGAATCCGCTTGCTCGCCGTAGACGTGCCACATCGTGAGCGTGACGGGCTTTTCGGGACCGAGCAGCGTTTCTTGCTTATCGCACCCGAAAAGCAACAGCGCAAGCATACAAACAAAAACTATGATAGGCAAAGTTTTTTTCATAAAGATATTCCTTGTTTTGCGGAGCAATCCGCAGAGAGTGTCCGCCGAAAAAAATTTGAAAAAAACCAAACTTTTTTTGAATTTTCCCTACCTTTTGGGGGTTTGGGTAGGGGACAAGCGGCACTTTTAGCCATATACTTTTGATGATGATATAGTGTCGATATATTTTAGGAAATATATCTTAATACTTTGTTGTATAAATCACTATACCATAGCAACGAGAGATTTTCAAGAATCGATGACAAAAATTTCTCGGCAAACCGAGGGCGAACCTCGCCCGAAAACGACATCAAAAGGAAGGAACTTAATATGAAACAAACATTGACAAAAACAAGACTATCGATGACGCTTCTTGTTGTTTGCTTTGTGCTTGTGCTTGGCGTAGTGCTGTTTTCATCGACAAGCACGGCTTATGCCACAGGCACAGCGGGAACGACAGGCGGACTTATAATTGACGGCACGGGCAATATAACAGCACCTGACGCAACTTATGCCTATACTGACGGCGACAAAACGCTGATGCTAAACGGATATAACGGCGGAGTCATAAGGTTCACCGCGGACAATGACGTTACGGTAAAACTTGAATCCGGGACTACGAATACCATAACGCTGAGCGACAGCGCCGTAACCGAAAATCAATACGGCGTGTATGCCGCAGGCAATCTTACCGTTACGGGCAATGGCACACTCAATATCAACTTGGATATCAGCGGTGCGGGCGACGAAATCACCACCGAATACGGCAAAGCACTTTACGGCTTATACGCCAAAAACCTGACAATCAACGGAGAGATAAACGTCAACGTAAATTTGACTTCAAACGGTTTTTCTTGCGGTATGTTTGCCACCGGCAATATCACCGTTGCCGAAAAAGCAAACTTGGACGTCAAATGCCGCAGCAAGTATAAAAATACCGAATTTTACTCCCCTAATAAGGTTGTGTACGGAATTTATTCTGTAAACGGCGATATTAAACTTTCGGGAACGGGCACAAAAAATATAGAACATACTTGCCCTGTGAATTTTGCGCGAGAGAATGAAGCCAAGGGCGTTTATGCACAAAATGACAAACAGATAGGCGGCGGAAAAATAGAAATATCCGGAGCAAAACTCACTATAAAAATGCCTCATGAAGGCGCGGGAATAAATTCTTATTACGATTGCGTGATAAAGAACGCCGACATAAGCATAGTTGACGCCGAGCAAGGCATTGCCGTAAGTACGGCAACCCCTTCCGCAACAACGTTTAAGGGTGTAACGATAGAAAAAAGCAAGATATATATTTCCACTTTAGGATTTCCAACCGATCTTGCCGCCGACCGGATAGCAGGAATAAAGATTTATAATGCCGAGTTGAATATATTTGACAGCGACGTTTATATCGAATCTCGCAAATGCATTTCGGGAAACGGTGAGCAGACGAATCTGGTGTTTATAAAAGGGGCGTCCGTCGTGCGATTGATAAATCCGAACTATAATGATGGCTCCGTTCTTAACGCTTACCTTAGCACTTTTGAACTTAGCAAAGGCGGAAGCGTTACCATAAATGCGTCCAGTTATAGGTTTGATTATATTTACAACGTAAAACTCGGAGCGGGGACAAAAGCCGAATACGGAACGAAAGGTAAGCAGTCAAACAATGACAGCGACGCTTACTATTATGATGCTGAGTATGGCGTTGATTTGAAGATAATACGGTTTGTGTACGGCGAGGGAGCAGGCACGGCAACGACGAGCGACGTCAACGTTGAAGGTATGAAAGATTATGCCATCGATGAGAGCGAGTTCACCGTCACGTTGGCAGGGGACACCTTTGCCGAAATTGCGCAAAACACCGACGTAACCTCTTGGTTTAAGAATATGCCTTCGGGGTTGGTTGCAAAAATCAAAACCAAAGTCGAAGCAGGCGCAACAAGCCTTACCATTGCAATCAGCGGCACGCCTCAAAGCGTGGAGACTGTGCGCGCATACATCGAAATCCCCGAACAGTATCTTGTCACGGGCGAGTACGACATCACCATAGACCCCAACAAAAACAAGGTTGATTTCAGCATCGTATCGGGCGAGGCAATAGACGTGCCCGTGCCGCCCGTCACGCAGTTCGATTATGACGGCTCGGCAAAAGTGTTGCTTTCGGACGGCGAAGGCTACACCGTCAGCAACAACAATAATACCGTTGCCGGTGAATACACGGCAGTTGTGACGCTGAAAAAAGGGTATAAGTGGTCGGACGGAACTACCGAACCGAAAAAAATTCATTGGACAATAAAGAGACAGGACATCACCATAGAGGTGACTCTCACCAAAACAACGTATGAATGTACGGGATATACAATCGAACCCGAATACACGGTGTATCGCATAACGCCCACCGGCAACGTTGAGTTGCCTCGCGCGGAATACAAGGGCGAGTCGTCAAACAACAAGGACGTCGGCACTGCAACGTTGACTGTCAAAGACAACGGAATAGGCAACTATAACATAACAAACCCCGTTACCGTCAATTTTGAAATAATCAAAGGCACAAAAACTCCGCCTACGGGACTTGAAGGCATTGCTCCGTCGGCTGACGGCTTGGCGGACGGCAAGATTACGGGCACGACCGCCGATATGGAATATTCCACCGATACGGAGTTCACTTCATCTAACCCTTGTGCGGACGGCGAAACAACGGGTCTTGCCGAAGGAACGTATTACGTTCGCTATAAAGCAACCGCTACCACCAAAGCAAGTGCTTATGCCGAAGTGAAAGTCGCTTTGAATTCCGTTAAGGTTGTAGGCGGAACAGGCGGCGGAAAATATGCTGCCGGAACATCTGTAACCGTAAAAGCGACGGTGCCGACAGGCAAAAAGTTTGACGGCTGGACGTTTATAGGCGTTGTGCTCAACACGGCGCAACTTACACAACAAGAAATCAAGTTCAATATGCCCGAAAACGACGTTGTGTTGACCGCTTTGTTTAAGGATATTGATTACAACATAACGGTGACAGACGGAACATCGAGCGCGACAACTGCAATTTATCAAAAGGAAGTTACCGTAACGGCAAACGCCCCTGCAACGGGAAAAGAGTTCGACAAGTGGGTTGTTTCGGGAATTACCTTGACAAACGAAGATTTGGCAAAATCAACGGTTGCTTTCAAGATGCCTGCAAATGACGTGACAATGCAAGCAAAGTACAAAGACGTTGTTTACAGAGTCACCGTCGAAAACGCAACGGCAAATCTCGAAATGGCAACCTATCAGACGGAAGTCACCGTGACGGCAAACGCTCCTGCAACCGATATGTACTTCGACAAGTGGGAAGTCGAGGGACTTAACACCGAGGGTATGGACTTAACCAAAACGGAAATCAAGTTCAATATGCCGGCAGGCAACGTGACCTTTAAGGCAACCTATAAGGCTATTGAAAAGTTTGAAATAGAAATGGTGGACGGCACCATAGACAAATCGCCTGCAAAAGCCGGCGAAACCGTGACCATAACCGCAAAAACCATAGAGGGAAAACTCTTTGACAAATGGACTTGCGAAACGGCGGGCGTAACCGTTGAGTTTGAAAGCACAACGAGTTCTACGACAACCTTTGTAATGCCTGCAAGCAACGTCAAAATCCAAGCGCATTTCAGAGCCATTGACTCCAAACCGTCCGTTGAAATCAAAGTCAACGGCGGAACGGGCGCAGGAACATATACGCAAGGCGATGAAGTCACCGTAACGGCAGAAGATAAAGAAGGCAAAGTGTTCAAATGCTGGCAGGACGCAAGCGGAAATATCGTCAGCACCGATAAGAGTTATAAATTTACAGTATCGGAAGAAAAAACCCTTACCGCCGTATATGACGATATGCCTTCGGACGGTGGCGAAATCACCCCGCCTGACAAAAAGGACGGACTTTCGGGCGGAGCGATTGCGGGTATCGTAATCGGAACGTTGCTGTTTGCGGGAATCGGCGGATTTGCAATCTTCTGGTTTGCGGTCAAGAAAAAGAACTTCAAAGACCTCGGCGAGGCTTTCAAGCGCATGGGCGAGGCATTTAAGCGCAAGTTCGAGGCATTAAAGCGCAAGTGCGAGGAGTTGAAGAACAAGAGCAAAAAGAATAAAGACTGACAAAATCGGCACTTTATGTGCCGCATTTTGCCTTGAAAAGTGCGCATTTTGCAATAATGCAAAATTGATTTCACATCGCCAATCCCAAGCGCGATTTGAAATATATGAATCAAAAACAATCTAGTAAAAAGGAGAAAACTATGAAAAGAAAAACATTTATCGCGATTTTGGCAATCGCAATGGTGCTTGTCTTGTCACTTGCGATTCTCACTGCTTGCAACAACAAAAAGCATGATTTTTCAAGCAAGTGGGAGTATGACGAAACAAGCCACTGGCACGAATGTATGACTAAAAAACACTCGGACGTGGCGGACAAAGCAGATCATACTTTCGATGCAGGCGTTGTCACCACTCAACCTACGGAAGCCGCTGAGGGTGTGAAAACTCTCACTTGTACGGTGTGCGGATATCAAAAAACGGAATCCGTTCCCCAACTCGAACATACGTTTGATATGGGCAACTGGAAGTTCGACGAACAAACGCACTGGCATCCCGCAACATGCGCGCATACCGACTTGAAAAAAGACGAAGCGGAGCATGTATGGAACGAGGGCGTCATCACTACTCATCCCACCGAAACAACCGAGGGCGTAAAGACCTACACTTGCACCGTTTGCGGCAACACCAAGACCGCAAAAATCGGCATGCTCGACCATAAGCATACTTTCGATATGACGAAGTGGAGCTATAACGCCGAAAATCACTGGCACCCGGCAACCTGCGGTCATACCGATGAAAAGAAAGACCTCGGCGCGCACGTATGGAACGAGGGCGTTGTCACCACTCAACCCACCGAAACAACCGAGGGCGTTAAGACCTACACTTGCACCACTTGCGGCAACACCAAGACCGCAACAATCGGCATGCTCGACCACAAGCATACTTTCGATACGGAAAGATGGGACCATGACACCGAAAACCACTGGCATCCTGCGACCTGCGCCCACACGAGCGAAAAGAAAGGCCTTGCAGCACACAACTGGAACGCGGGCGTTATCACCAAACCCGCCGACTACGGCGTTGAGGGCGAAAAAATCTTCACTTGCACAACTTGTTCTGCAACAAGAAAGGAAACAATCCCCGCAATCCCGCCAAAGTACAATACGCTCACGTTTGACGGCGGTTTGGAACTTAGCAAAACTTACGACGGAACGCCTGTCGTGCTAAACCCCGAAAACGTCCACTTCAACGGCAACGGCGCACTCACAATCGAATATAAACTCGAGGACGAAAGCGACAGCACCTACACCACAACCGCACCCACGGACGCAGGCGAGTATATCGTGCGCGCAACCGTCGCCGGCACGGCAGAGTGGTACGGAATTTCAAACACCAAATCGTTTACGATAATGCATCGCATTCTCACGCTGAGCGAAAGCGTGTATTCAAGAAAAATCGACCAAAACCTCGAAAGCGGCAAGTTCGGTCTGGAGTGCAAAAATGTTGCCGAAGAAACCAACAATGTCGTGACTTGGGTTACGATTGGCGTTCCCGAACAATACCGCGCGGCAGGCATTCACAATATGCGCGTTGGCGAGTTGATTGTCGACAATCCCAACTATATGTTCAACATCGCCGACGAAACGAACAAGGTCAGACTCACCGTTTGGGACGCTCCCGAATTTTATGCCGGCGTTGAGGATATATTCTCTATTACAGGCAGAGGGACTGTTTTGTCTGTTCAAATAGCCAACGGCATCGTGAATGTAGGCGACGAACTCCACATCAACGAACTCGGCAAGGTTTTCACCGTGACGGCGATTGAAAAGAGCGGCCAAGCGGTTGAAACGGCAAACGCAGGCGACAAGGTCGGCTTGCTTACAAAAGACGTGACCAAAGGTGAGGTTCTGCGCGGATATACGATTACAAAACTCGACACCGTGGCTTCGTATGACAAAGTTACCGCAACTATCAGAGTGTCCGAAGACAAAAAGACGCCGATGCCAGATAATTACAATCCATCCGCACGCTTTATCTTTATCGAAGGAATCGGCGACATACCGTCCACGATTAAGTTCCCGACAATTTCGGGTATGCTTATGCCCGGTGAAACGCTTGCAGGCGTCACCGTTGATTTCAAAGGCGCAAAAGTTCCCGCTTTCGTAGGACGTAGATTCTTGCTCATCGAGGGCGGCAAAACCGTTGCAGAGGGCGTAGTCACCGACGTTGCTCCCAAGACGAGAGTAAACTGCACGGCGAGCGAGCCCGCAGGCAAAACAGCGGTCATCGAACCCATCCAAGGCGGCGAAAAAACCTTTGCGCTCAACTTGAACAGAAGTACCGTGATCGAAAACCTCGTCGATAGCGAGGCAATCGACGTGATTGTCAAGTACGACGGCGTGATTGTGGGCAGTTACAAGCGCACGGGTCTTGGAGTTGGCAACGGCGATTTGGCGCACGTTGAAAACGGCGGCACATTGCAAGGCTCGTACATCAACATAAATTTGGCAAAGGGCGTTGCGGGACTCACCGACGCCGACGGCAACTGGATTTGCGACCAAGCAAACGTGACTTTCGACGTTTCTGCCACATTAACCCAACAAGTCGACAACCTTGCCGCAGGCAGCGTAACAACGATTTCGATTGGCGCGAACGATGTGAAATACTTCACCCTCAACGAGCTTGAACCTCTCACGAGCGGCTGGTATAGCTTTGTCAATGCGTTTAACAACAACGGCAGTAGTCGTTATGAGGTGTACACGGACGCCGGTGTGAAAGTCGATATGATGTCGGATATGTTTAAGTCAACCGGCGGCGGATACTATGTCAAATACACCGTGAATGCCAACATCTTAAATGCTCAAATCGGCTTCATCGCCGCAAAAGGCGAACTTTCGGCAACAAACACCACGAAGAGCCTCATTATCCCGTCGGGTAATCAGGGCGACAGAGTCGTGATTAAAGTCACGCTGAACAAAGCCTTGTCTTATTTCCATAAAAATACGGTCACATTCAAACAAAACGTTTCGGCTTTCAATGGCACCGTGGTAAAGGTGTACGACAGCAATTATCAGTACTATAACGCAATGGGATATCAGAGTCTCACTGACGGACATCGGTTCTATTTGCCGACTCAGAACAGCGAGCAAACGTATGCGTATATTATGATGAAGTATGCCGCGAATTTGGCAGACACTGCAGAACTTAAATTCGAGCATTCAGCTGCCGGTGTACAACTGCTGAACAAGGACTTACAAACAGTCCCCTTCAAAGCGAACGAAAGCAGGAATTTCATGTTCAAAGCGTCTACGACCGGTCAATACAAAATCGAGATAGTGGCAACCGATTCTAATGTTCTCATACCGCCGACGACAATCAGCGTCGACAAGGTATACGACACCAATTTCGCAACTGTCAACATCATTGACAATACGAAGTTCAATGCCAACGCAACGGAAGGATACTATTCCATAACCTTGAAAAACATGACGAATTCCGAACAAAGGGTGAGAATCCACGTGGTGAAAGTGTCGTAAATCGATTGGCATAATCAAACAAGCAAATAAGCGGATTGTTGCAATCCGCTTATTTGCAAAATTTCGGCAAACATAAATGCCGAAATCAATCTCACAAACAGGAGATTTTTATGAAAACAAAATCATTACTTTTCTTTGCGCTTGCACTGGCGTTGTCGCTGTGTCTTGCGCTGGTCGCTTGCGGTGATAAGGGAAATGCTGCAATCGAGCTCGGAAGTGACAGCGGCGTGAGCGTTGTGGGCGTGTTTGACAAGGACTCAACGCTGTCAGCCACTATCCACGCTGCCGATAGCGAACAAGGCAAGACTGCTATTTTGGCAATCGACAAGCCGTACGACAGCGCAAAAGTTGCCGTATTTGACATCGCTATCACAAAGGGTGGCGAAAAAGTGCAGCCGAGCGGCAAAGTGAAGGTTACTTTGCCAAAGCCGTTTGAGTCGGAGCAAGGATATGTCACATATCACATCAAAGGCGACAACTCCGTCGAGGAACTCGCAACTTCGGTTGACGGCAATAATATATACTTTGAAACGACAGGTTTTTCGTTCTTTATCGTTGCGGGCTTGGTAAACGCCGATCAACAACATATACACAGTTACGTTGAAAAAGTCACCGACAGAAACCTCGTGGACAACGCAACATGCCAAAGAAAGGCTGTGTATCGCCTTGTTTGCAGTATTTGCGGCAGTCTGGGCAGAGAAACATTTGAATACGGCGAAATTGCACCTCACAACCTGCGCGAAGAAAAAGGTTGCGATCCATGGTGTGAAAAAGACGGACTCACCCACGGCAAACGTTGCATAAATCCGGGATGTACTTATACCGAGCAGAAGCCGATACCCGCTATCGGACACGATATGCAGGACGTTGCCGCAAAAGAGCCGACTTGCACCGAAATCGGTTGGAAAGCATACAAGAGATGCGCGCATTATTGCGGCAAAACCGAAGGGTATGAGCAAATCGAAAAAACAGGACACAATTTGTCCGTTCGCGTTGCAAGAGTCGAGCCTACTTGTGAAAAGTGGGGCCACGAGGAGTATTACAAATGCTCAAACGAGGGTTGCGATTATTGCACCGATTATAATGGTTTGCCCGCTCTCGGACACGACAAGGAAAGGCACGAGCCCCGCGAAGCAACATGCACCGAGGACGGGTATTGGGGAAGTTATTACACCTGCAAGCGCGAAGGTTGCGATTATTCGTCAAAGTCGGACAGATACGTCGAAAAGGCTCTCGGACACAACCTCAAACACTGTGAGGCAAAACAAGCGGACTGCTTGCCGGGTTGGGACGAGTATGACGAATGTCAGCGCGAGGGTTGCGACTATAATACAAAAGTGGAAATTCCCGCCAACGGCAAGCATAGTTACGTTTGCGACGTATGCACCACGTGCAATGAGTGCAATCCCGTAAAATACACGCGCGACGGCGACTATATCTATTTCGGTTACTGGCCGCAAACCTTAGAGCGCGACGAGAACGTAATCGCCAAACTTAACGAAGTGGCAGGGACTATTCCCGAGTACACAATTTACACTGTCCTCGAGAAACCCGAAAACTGGTCATATTATGAAAATTCGAAGGATATCTGGTATATAGACGTTATATATAGCGGTACAAAATACCGTGGCTTTTATATGAAGGAGTTTCGCCCGGCGGTATATGGAAGTCTTGGTTATTCTATTATCAGTGACAATCATTATACTAATCATCAAGTGTACTGGTTTAAGGTAGAACCGATAAAATGGAGAATTTTAACCACAAGCAACAATTCCGCCTATATTATGAGCGACATCGCTTTGGATGCCTTTTGGCTGGAACCCAATAGAGGAGAAGCAGGCTTTTATAACGGCGAATACGGCATTTTCAGAAAAGATCAAAATGGTAATATGGACGGAACTTACGCCAACAACTGGGAATATTGTTTCCTGCGCCGTTGGCTCAACGAAACCTTCTATAACGAGGTGTTCAACGATTTGCAAAAGAAAATCATACAGACCACGCGCCTCGACAACAGCGCGAGAAGTTGCAATCCGGACGAATACCCGACGTATTACCCGGATACTTACAGCTCGCAAAACAAGCCTGGGGAAAACAAGTATGCCGCCCAATGTAAAGATACGGATGATAAGATCTTTTTGCTGTCTTTGAGAGATATTACCACAACGGCGTACGGTTTTAATAAGGACGTAAAAGCAGAAGATCCCGCAAGAAACCTGCAAGCATCCGATTTTGCCAAATTCCGCGGCGCGCCGATGGATATTTACGAAGAAAAATACGTTACCTGGTACACTCGTTCGCCGTCTATAGGTAGTCGTGGTGGCAACGACGGATACGCTACCTTCGTTCTGGACAGACATCAGAAGGGCGCCATAAAAAGCACCGATCTGACGCCTGACGGCGGCGTAGTCCCTGCGCTTTGGATAACCTTGTAAGTTTGAACACGAGCAACAAAGCAAACGAGCCGTCTTTTTGACGGCTCGATATTTTTGTAGCCTTTAGCGACAATAAATCACCACTTGAAGTGGTGAAACAAAAAATCTTTAGATAAAAGAATCATCCTATGGCGGTGTTTTGCTTAATTGTGTTTGATTCAATATTGATGGATTTTTATAAATTCTTTGAATTTATAGGCGCAATTTGTAGCAAAAAATTCTCAAAGGAAAAAATAATACGAACTCATTATCTGAGTTCGTATTATTGTCATTTGGTGAGGCGTGCTGCGCACGCAAGACGGACGATATTTCTGTCGCTATATCGCTTGCGTGGTGGCGTGCCGTTCGGCACGTTGCTTTTCAATAGGCGCACAGTCGCTTGCGTGGGGGGGGATGGTAATCGAAGAATTGTTGAAATATGAAATATGTTTATATAGAAAACGGGAATCTTTCAAAATCGGATAAAAATTGCATTTGGCGGGTTAGATATCCAAATTCTGCTATATTGACATTTACCGTCATTGGGATTAAAATTAACTTATTATACAATTTGTATTATGACTTGTCGGATTTTTGATCCGCACACTAATCTTTGGCGAATTCATATACGATTTTGCCAAATAGCAGGCAGACGGTCGTAAGAGTATAAACGGACAATTCTTGAATTTTGAGGTTGTTATGAAAAGGAATTTTATTGTGATTCTGGCATTGGTGCTTTCGCTGACCGTATTGACGTTGAGCGTCGGATTGGTTGCGTGCAACGATACCGCCGAGCCGTCCGTTGACGAGAAGCCGTCCGATCAAGAGTACACTTTGCCGCTCGAAGACGGAAAAAAGCAATTGACGATATATTGGACCTATCCCGGCGGAGTTGATTTTGCTACGTCGGATATTTGGATGTGGTGGACGGGCAAGGAAGGCAGCGGATATACGATGCACGAGTGCGCATACGGCGGTAAGGTTGTCGTAAACGTTCCCGACAGCATCGAAGAAGTCGGATTTATCGTCAGAGTTGACTGTTCCGATCCCGGCGGAAGTGCTTGGGGTACTGCTACGAAAGATTTTGAGTCGGATAGATTTGCCGTGCTTACGGACAGAAACACCGTTATATATTTGAAGAGCGGTGACGGAAATCAATACAAGAGTTCCGACGGAGGTGTCACTTTGGAGCAAATCAAGTTGTTTACCATTGCAAATATGATGAGTTTGCACTCCGTGTCGTACAACGTTACGCCGAAGGTCAAACTCGACAACATAAACGATATCAAACTTATCGAGGGAGAGAGGGAAATTGCGCTGAAGTCGCTTTCGTCGCTCGGACATGAGGTCGTCAGCGGCGTGGTTGAAACCGAAGAAGAGTTGGATATAACCAAATCTTATAAACTGCAAATCAAAGGTTACGGCGACAAGGTTGTCGTTCCGCTCGGCGTTTTCGGATCTGAAGAATTCGCGGAAAAATACAATTACGACGGCGAACTCGGCGCAGTAGTGAAGGGCAACACGACGGAGTTTAAGTTGTGGGCGCCTACGGCAAGCAAGGTTGTGCTGAACTTGTTCCAAAACGGCAACGGCGGAAGCGCGTATCAGACGATCGAGATGGAAAAGGCAGACAAAGGCGTTTGGCTGAAAAACATCGAAAACTGCGGCCACGGAACTTATTATACGTACACAGTCACCACTTCGCTCGAAACGCAGGAAGCGGTAGACCCGTACGCTCGTTCGGCAGGAGTCAACGGCGACAGAGGTATGGTGGTTGATTTGAGCAGAACGAACCCCGACGGTTGGGGATCCGTGTCCTATATGACGACCGCAAGATATACAGACGCGATTATTTGGGAAGTGCACGTGCGCGATTTCAGCAACAAAATCTCGCAAAGCCGGTATAAAGGCAAGTTTATGGCGTTCACGGAGCGAGGATTGAAGAATAGCGCGGGCATATCCGTCGGCGTGGATTATCTCCTCGATTTGGGCGTTACGCACGTTCATCTTATGCCTTCGTACGATTATGCCACCGTTGACGAGGCAAATCCAGACAGCGGTTTCAACTGGGGCTACGATCCGAAGAATTACAACGTTCCCGAAGGCAGTTACAGCACGAACCCGTACGACGGCGAAGTCCGCGTGACGGAATTCAAAAAAATGGTTCAATCCTTGCACGAAGCAGGCTTGTCGGTGGTTATGGACGTCGTGTACAATCACACCTACGACGCAAACTCTAACTTCAACAAAATCGTTCCGTATTACTATTATCGCTACACTTCGAGCGGCGCAAACTCTTCGGCAAGCGGCTGTGGAAACGACACCGCAAGCGAGAGATATATGTTCCGTCGCTTTATGGTTGACAGTGTGAGTTACTGGATGAAGGAATACAAGGTTGACGGATTCAGATTCGACTTGATGGGACTGCACGACCTCGAAACCATGCGACAAATCGAGCAAGCGTTGCATCAGATCAATCCGAGCGCAATCATCTACGGCGAAGGGTGGTCGATGGGATCGACGGTTGACGGAAGCAAACAAGCCAACCAAACCAATATCAAAGAAATCAGCGCAACCAACGGCGCGGCAGGATCTGTGGCGTTGTTCAACGACGTTATCCGCGACGGACTGAAGGGCAGTGTGTTCAATTCCGCATCGCAAGGCTATATCAACGGTGCGGGCAAGAGCAATATCAACGCAGTCAAGTTCGGTATCAACGGTGCGTCGGGCGTTGGCGCAAGTTGGTCGGTCAAAAATTCCGCCGTCATCAACTATATGTCTTGTCACGATAATTTGTCCCTTTGGGACAAACTTGCGGTGGCAAATGCGAACGATACGCTTCAGACTCGCCTTGCAATGAACAGACTCGGAGCAACGATCGTTATGATGAGTTCGGGCACTCCGCTTATGCAGGCAGGAGAAGAGATGCTGCGCACCAAAAACGGTGACGAAAACAGTTTTAAATCGTCAGACGCCATCAACAATATCGATTGGGAATCCTTGACGCCAAACAGCGATCAGTATGCAATGATGCAGTACTACAAAGGCCTTATCGCATTGCGCAAGAGTTCGGATTTGTTCACTGCGTCCGCAGGCGTGGCACATATGTTCGACGTTGACTCTTCCACTGGATTTATGGCGGTAAAATACGACAATCACAGAGGAAATTACGCCTTGCTGATTCTCAATCCGACCTCGTCTGCCGTTTCGTATTCTCTCGACGGTGAGTGGCGTATGTACGCCGACGGAAGCACGGCAAGCGCGCAAGCCATATCCACGGTGAGCGGAACGATTCAAATCCCCGCATACAGCGCGATTGTTTTGCGTAAGTAATCTTGACAAATTTTGATTTGTGTATTGACAACTCGCGAATTTGATATATAATGGTTATAGATAATGTACATTTTGTATTACAAATGTATAATAATGAATGTATTGGGCTTATTGCTCGTGCAGATATAAGTTGAAAAATCAAAATGGAGGGTCTTATGAGAAAGAGACTATTTGTATCAGTTTTGGCATTAGTCCTCGTCATGGTGTTGTCCATCGCATGCCTCGTCGGTTGCGATAAGAGCAAAGGCGACAACAACGGAGACGACAACAAAGTCACCGTCAGTTGGAACTATGGCACGGAATTGCTGAAAGAAGAAAAAATCGAAAAGGGCAGTCTTGCAACGGAATGGACGCCTGAAATCGAAGGCAAAACCTTTATGGGTTGGTTCGCAGAGGCTTCTTTGACGCAACCTTTCGATTTCACTCAACCCATCAACGAAGACGTTGACATTTTTGCAGGCGTCCGTAGCGACAGTTACACCGCAGATGAAAACACTTGGTGTCTCATCGGTTCGGGCGCAGGTACGCTTAAAGACAGTGCTTGGAGCGAAGATGCAGAAGTTGAAGAAAACTTCAAACTCACCAAAGTCGACGAAGCAAACGTCAACAAGTTCACGATCACCGTAACCCTTTACGAAGGCGACGTATTCCAAATCCGCGTTATGGGTACCTGGACAGGTCAACACGGCGTCGGTTATCTTGACGGCTTCCAAGTGCTTGATCCCGCAGATGGTGATGTTCTCGGTGAAGTCAAGAATGCCGAAGGCGAAAGAGTGTTCTATGCAACTAAAGGTTTAGGCGATTCAAACAAGGGCTGGAACGCAATCGTTGCAAAGAGCGGTATCTACAAATTCACATTGCAAACGTTCCCGGGCAGCAGTGACTACGACGTTATTTATTGGGAAAGAACCGGTGACGCACCCGTCATTGAAAAGACTCATGAAATGTATGTTGTCGGTACGATGAACGAGTTCACGGTAGACGAAAACTATATCATGGACACCGACCAACTCCGTAAAGATTTCTCCCTTATCGTCAATATCACCGAAGAAATGTACGCAGAGTGGACCAAAGAGGACCCAAACAATCCGTTTAACGGTGAAGCATGTGCCGCACTCAAAGTTAAGAACGAACTTAACAGTGCTTGGTACGGCGTAGAAGAGCAAACCGCAAACGAAGATAAGACTTGGACGTTGAAGGCTGCGGGACAAAACAATTTGTTCTTGAAAGCAGGTCAATACAAAGTCACTTACAGCGTTGACAAAAACGAAGCAACCGTAACTCCGCTTGAAAAAGGTTACTATCTCGCAGGCAGACTTGGCGGCGAAGAGAATTGGAAGTGCGCGGCTGCATATCCGTTCACCAAAATCGACGATAATCATTACGAAATTTACTACACCGTTACCGCAGCAGATCACGCAGATTGGATGAACGAAGATGCAGGTGTGGTGAAGGCTACGTTCGGCTTTGGCGATTGCGATCCTGAATCCTGGTTCGGAAATGCGACCGACGGTGAAAACTTGATGCTGCCAACAGTCGGTCTCTACAGAATTCTCCTTACTCTCAGTGAAGAAGACGGTGCTGTTACCGGTCACGTGACCGCAGAAAAAGTCGTTGGATATTTCCTCGCCGGAACGATTCAAGGCGGCGACACTTGGCGTGCAGTGCTCGGCAACGAGATGACCAAAGTCGGTGACAACTACGAACTCGAATATACATTCGCAGACAAAGATTCAAATACATGGTGTGCTCCTGACTTTGCTGCAATCAAAGTTCTTGCTATCGCAGAAGACGGCACTCAAACTTGGTACGGCAATGCAACGGACGGTGAAAACGTTATGATCCCCGAAGCAGGCACGTATAAAATCACGTTGAGCAACAATGTCGTAACTGCAACCAAAAGGTAATTTTTGGCCGAATAGCGTTACAAAAGCATACGGCGATAACATATCGTCGTATGCACTTTTGATTATTTATCGGAGGTTAATTCAATGAAAAAAACTATATTGGCTTTGATCATCGCCGTTTTGCTGTGCTCGCTTTGCATCGGCTTCGTCGCATGCGGAGATAACACCGATCCCGGCACGGGCGGCACGGGCGAACAGATCAAACTCACCGTTTGGGCTTCTCAAGAGGACCAAGCGTTGGTGAAAGAATTGTGCGGAAAATTCGCTCAAGCGAATTCTGACAAGAAATATAAATTCTACTATGGCATTCAAGGCGAAAACGACGCCGCCGACAAAGTGCTCAACGACACTACGACGGGTCCGGACGTATTTGCTTTTGCAAGCGACCAAATCAACAAACTTTATCAGGGCGGCGCATTGGCGGCAGTCCCGACCAAAATGAGTGAAACTTTGCGCAATGAGAACACCGCAGGCAGTATCGACGCGGCAACGTTGACCATCGGCGGAAAAGACAAATTGTACGCATTCCCCTCAACGGGCGACAACTGCTACTTCTTGTACTATGACAAGAGAGTCCTTTCCGAAGAAGACGTCAAGAGTTTCGATACGATTCTTGCCAAGGCAAACGCGGCAGGCAAGGAAGTTCATTTCAGACTTCACGATGACGGTTGGTATTTGAGCAGTTTCTTCTTTGCAGATCCCAATCTCAAATACACCGTAGAGTACGATGACAATATGCAAGAGAAGAACATTACGTTGAACTACAACACCGAAGGCGGTTTGAACGTAATGAAGGCGTTGCGCGAGTATTCAAAGAACGATTCTCTCAAAATGAACACCGACGACAGCAAGGTTATTGTGTCGTTCACACCGGACGCAAGCGGCAAAATCGCAGGATGCGCGGCTATTTCCGGAACTTGGAATGCAAATCAAATCAAGAGTTTGCTCGGCGACAATATGGGCGTTGCGATTCTTCCTCACGTGACCATTGCAGGCAAGAGCGTTCAACTCTCCGGCTTCATGGGATACAAACTCATCGGCGTCAACGGATTCAGCAGAAACGTTGCAGAATCCTTGAAACTTGCTCAATTCTTGACGAACGAACAATCTCAATTGCGTCGTTATGAGGTTCGCGGTTTCGGTCCTACCAACACGAACGTTGCAAATCTCGACGTTATCAAAAACGACAAAGTTATCAGCGTCGTTATGAAACAAGCGGCTCTCAACCGCACTCAAAAGGGCGTTCCGACGACCTATTGGACTCCTATGTCCGCTTTGGTCAAAGACTTGGCGAGCGGCACGGACGTTGACGACGCGACATTGCAAGCGTTGCTTGACAATCTCGTAGAGCAAGTCAACAAATCGTCCAAATAAAATAGTTTGCGCGAAATAAGGGGCGTGTTTTGCGCCCCTTGACGCGTTTTGTGCGGCAATAATAAAGGTATCGATAAGTATGACAGATTTGACTTATTATAAATTAACCTTTTTCCAACGAATCGGATACAGACTCAAAAAGTTTTTCAAAGGCGTTCCGAGCGGCTTTAAGAATTTTTGGGTGAATCTCGGCAAGAAAATCGGCGGATTTTTCGTTGATTTAGGACACGATATTCGTTCGTTTGCAAAGGGCTTTATCGACGGAGATTTGTTTACGAAAGGCTCGTACGCTTTGATGGGGCTCGGACACGTTTCTCGCGGTCAAATTGTAAAAGGCATATTGTATATGATTCTGGAAGGGGCGTTTATTGCGTTCCTTGCTTTGTTTGGCGGACAATATCTCGTCAAATTCTTCCAGCATTTCTTCACCACGGGTTCAATCGGAACGGTCGGAACTCATTACGAAGATGTCTGGAACGAGGAATTGGGAGATTTCGTCGAAACGAAAGTGGCAGGCGACAATTCCTTCCATATCATTCTCTACGGAGTGCTGACAATATGTCTCGTTTTTATGTTCTTGTTCATTTACTTTAAGTCCGTCAGGGAGAGCATCGAACTCGAACAAGAAAAGATAATCGGCAAAAAGCCCCCGCAATTCAAAAAAGAAGCAGGGCAGTTCCTTGACGGCAAATTCCATACAACGTTGCTGTCGTTACCGTTGCTCGGGTTGTTTTTGTTCACCGTAGTTCCGTTGATTACGATGATTCTTATCGCGTTCACGGATTACGACGCAGGACACGAAGTGCCCGAACATTTGTTCAGTTGGGTCGGATTCAAAAACTTCGTCGACATGTTGAGTTCGTCGTCGAATTTGGGTATGACTTTCTGGCGAGTGCTCGGTTGGACGTTGATTTGGGCGTTCTTTGCGACGTTTACCAACTATTTCGTGGGTATGTTGCTTGCTATGCTCATCAACAGAAAAGGAATCAAATTGAAAAAACTTTATCGCACGCTGTTCGTTGCGACGATTGCCGTTCCTCAATTCGTTTCCTTGCTCATCGTATCCAAAATGTTAGACCCCGACGGCGGTATCATTACGCAAGTGGTTGAAAAACTGTTCAATTACAAATTGCAGTTCGGTATGGATATCACTCAAACCAGAATATTAATTATCATTGCCAATATGTGGATAGGCGTTCCTTATTCTATGCTTATGTGCAGCGGTATTTTGATGAATATTCCTTCGGATTTGTACGAATCGGCAAAAATCGACGGTTCGGGCCCCGTGAGAACGTTCTTCAAAATTACGTTGCCGTATATGCTTTTCGTTACGGGACCGTATCTTATCACGACGTTTATCGGCAATATAAACAACTTCAACGTTATATATTTGCTTTCGGGAGGCAATCCCGGAGACATTTTGCTCTATACGGACGGCGCAAAGGGCACGGACTTGCTCATCACCTGGCTGTACAAGTTGTCGCTCGGCGTAGACAGAAACTACAAACTCGCCTCCGTCATAGGCATTTTGGTGTTCATAATATCAGCGGTATTTTCGCTTATTGTTTACAATAGGTCGTCTGCAGTGAAGAAGGAGGATGATTTCCAATGACAAATAATGATGGAAACGTCGAAAACAACGTTGCAACGACAAACTGGGCAGAAATAGATCGTCTCGAAGCAGAGATCGAGCAGTCAAAAAAGCCCGTAAAGAAAAAAAGACATAGAAGTATGAAATTGCGCCGTATTTTCGGCGATACGACGGGACAAATCGTGCTGACCATCCTTGCAATCATATGGATAATCCCGCTGCTGTATTTGTTCATTCAGTCCTTCAGGGCAGAGCCGGGCGCGTGGAGTCCCACGTTTTTCCCGCAACAATGGACGTTTGACAACTACATAAGACTGTTCAAGGAAACGAAATTTTTGCGCTGGTACGGCAATACATTGCTCGTTTCGGTATGCAGTTGCGCAATCACGACGCTGTTCGTTCTGGCAGTCAGTTATGCGTTTAGCCGAATCAAATTCAAGGCTCGCAAACCGCTTATGAACGTTATGCTCGTGCTCGGTATGTTCCCCGGCTTTATGAGTATGACGGCGGTTTATTTCCTGCTGAAGATTTTGCTTCCCGATCACTATCAGTCCTTGTTGAGTCTGATCATCGTTTATTCTGCAGGCGCGGCGTTGTCGTATTATATCGCAAAGGGCTTTTTCGACACCGTTCCCAAAGCGTTGGACGAAGCGGCAAGAATCGACGGCGCAAATCGTATGCAGGTTTTCTTCAAGGTTATATTGCCTTTGAGCAAACCGATCATCATCTATACGATACTGACGAGTTTTATCGCTCCGTGGTGCGACTACATTTTCGTTTCGTTCATTATGTCGGGCGTCCCCGACATCGGAATGTACACCGTGTCGCTCGGTATGTATAAGATGCTCGAAAGAGAACAAATAAATCAGTACTTTACAACGTTCTGCGCGGCGGCGGTTATCGTCGCTACTCCCATCACCGCGTTGTTTATGGGATTGCAGAAATACTACGTTGCCGGCGTAACCGGCGGAGCAGTGAAAGGTTGATATGAAAAAAAGATTGTTTGCCGTCGCTTGCATCGTTGCGTTGCTTGCCGTCTTGTGCCTCGGCATAGTCGGCTGTGACAAAACGCCTGCCGATCAAGACGATACGGAAAATTACCAACTGAATATCATCGACGATAATTATCGCAATTGGTACGAGATTTTCGTATACAGTTTCTTTGACACCAACAACGACGGAATAGGAGATTTGAAGGGCGTAACGCAAAAACTCGATTACGTCAAGGATATGGGATTCAACGGCATCTGGATGATGCCGATTCACCCGTCGCCGACTTATCACAAATACGACGTCAAAGACTATTATGCAATCGACGACGTATACGGAACGCTTGAGGATTTCGACACTTTGATCGAACAAGCGCACGCTCGCGGAATAAAAGTTATCATTGACCTCGTATTCAATCATACCTCATCCGAGCATCCGTGGTTTTTGCAAGCGTGCGACTATATACGCAAAAACGGAAAACCGGGCGGACAGTACGGCGACTTTTACAATTTCAACACGAAAGAATTGAGCGGTTACAGCAAGGTTTCGGGAACGAACTATTATTATGAAGCGCGCTTTTGGTCGGGTATGCCCGATTTGAATCTGAACAGTCAGTCCGTAAAGTCGGAGATGACCAAGATTATGAAATATTGGCTCGAAGACCACAACGTTGACGGTTTCAGACTCGATGCCGTAACCAGTTATTATACCGGCAATCTCGACAAAAACGTATCGTTCCTCAGTTGGCTCAACACCACGGCGAAATCAATCAAGAGCGATTGCTATATCGTCGGTGAAGCGTGGGAAGGCAACGACGTGCAGATCAACAACTATTACAAGAGCGGTTGCGACAGTTTCTTCTTGTTTACGGGGGCAACCGGCACGGGCAAAATCGCGTCTTTCGTCAAACAACAAAACGCCACGGGATTTGCCTCTTGGGTGGATGAGTTGCAATCAACCTATACTACGGGCATTCTTGCGCCGTTTTTGGGCAATCACGATACGATGCGACCGGGTTCGTTTATGCCCGACGAACTGTCGCTAAAAATGGCGGCGGGATTGTTGTCGGTTATGAACGGAAGCGTCTTCGTCTATTACGGCGAGGAAATCGGAATGATAAGCAAAGAAGGCAATAGTTCCGATCCCCACAAGCGTATCGCAATGAATTGGGACGAAGGCGTTTATCCGGGTTGGTGTTACACGACTCCCGAAAAGATCAAAATCGATTCGTCTTATTATGCGTATCCGTCCGTAAAGGAACAGCAGGAGGACAAAAACAGCGTTTTGTCGTATTACAAGAAGGCTATGTTGCTCAGAAACTGCTATCCGTCAATTGCGAGGGGTACGATCGAAGTGATTGACACCGACGCCGAAGATACTGTGTGCGTGCTCAAAAAAACTTATTTGGACGAAACGATCACGATCGTTATAAACCTGTCGCGTTCGTCCGACGAAAGCGTCACGCTCGGCAATATGACTATGGTGGGATATCTCACTGCAAAAGAGAATACGAAACCCGTGTTCGACAAGAACAACGGCGTGGCAACTTTGCCGCCTTGCTCTATTGCAATTTACAAAAATTCGGCAGACTTAAACAAGTAATCTTGTTCCGGCATAATTGCAAAAAATAAGAGGAGATTATTATGGCAAATCTTTCATTGAAACACATATACAAGGTCTATGACGGCAACGTGAAGGCAGTCAACGACTTTTGCATGGATATAGCCGACAAAGAGTTTATCGTGTTCGTCGGGCCGTCGGGATGCGGAAAATCCACGACGTTAAGAATGATTGCGGGGCTCGAAGATATCACGGCGGGCGAGTTGTATATCGACGACGAACTCGTAAACGATTACGAACCGAAGGATAGAAATATCGCAATGGTTTTCCAAAACTATGCGCTTTATCCTCATATGAGCGTCTACGACAATATGGCGTTCAGCCTTAAGATTGCAAAAATGAGCAACGATCAGATTCACGAAAAGGTCATGGAAGCGGCAAATATCCTTGGCATAACGGAGTATCTCGATCGCAAGCCGAAGGCGCTCTCTGGCGGTCAACGCCAGCGCGTCGCACTCGGAAGAGCCATCGTGCGCAATCCGAAAGTCTTCTTGCTCGACGAACCTTTGAGCAACCTTGACGCAAAATTGCGCGCGGCGATGAGAACGGAAATCACGAGATTGCACAAACGTCTGCAAACCACGTTCATTTACGTCACCCACGACCAAGTGGAAGCAATGACGATGGGCACGCGAATCGTCGTTATGAAAAACGGCTTCATCCAACAAATCGACACGCCGCAAAACTTATACAAATACCCGAAAAACGTTTTCGTTGCAGGCTTTATCGGCACTCCGCAAATGAACTTTTTTGATGCAACGATATTGAAAGAAGGCAACGACGTTCGTTTTGATTTGGAATGCGGCACGAGCATACAAACAGTTTATTCGCAAGTCAACAAGATTTTGGTCAAGTATATGAACGGCGAGCACAAGGTTATCGTAGGCGTCAGACCCGACGATATCAGGCTTGCATCCGCCACGACGGAAGGAGAGAATTGGGCAAAAGTCAAAGCGGTTGTCGGCGTCGTCGAAGCGCTCGGAAGCGAAACGTTGCTTTATTGCAACTTCAATCTGAATGACGACAACGACAAAAAAGGTGCGTTTACCGTAAAAGTCGCAGGCGAGTGCTTGTTGCAACCGGGAGACGTTATCGACGTTGCGATCAACAAGCAAAACATGCACGTCTTTGACAAAGAAACCGAGTTGAGCCTTAAAACGCGTATTCCGCAAGAGAACGTTTTGGATGCAGAAATAAATGGCTCTGCATTGACGTTTGCGTCGCAAACGTTGACTTTGCCGAGTGCAATACTCAATCAAGTCGTTGACGGAAAATACGAATTGACCGTTCCGAGCGACGCGGTAACCCTCGGCGAAGGAAGTTGCAAAGGAAAGATCGTTGAAAAAGAAGAGATAGAAGGCAGAACCCTTTACCAACTCGATGTAGACCAAAAAACGTTCTTCGTATATACGGATGCCGACGGCTTTGCTGTCGGTGATGACGTGTGCTTTGATATAGACGCCAAAAAGATTGCACTGAAAGGCGAAAGAGAAGTAATTGCTCTCAACACCGTAAACGAACTTGACGGCTCTTTCATCAAGATCAAAGAGAAAAACGAGGCAGGCAAGAAGCAATACAACTTCTACATAGATCTCAAAGGAATCCGTATAAAATCCAACGATTACGTTTCATCCAAGTTGTTTGCTTGCAAAGGAACTAAGATCTTCAAAACGTCTTTATCGTATATCTTTGATCGAAATGCGTTCGTGGATTCCGACCAAATCGGCGAGAATATTGCCGAGATCAACGGAAGAATCGAAGAGGTTTACGACTACGGCAAAGAAGTGTTTGCAAAAGTATCGCTTCAATCGGGCGATTGCCTTATAGCACCGATTTCGTCGGCTCAACCAAGCGGCGATATCGTATTACGCATCGATTTGAACAAGTTGTCGGTGAAAGACAAGGATATCGATATCATCATTATGTAAAAACGCGGTCAATCGTCGCATAAGCGACGTCGTTCCGCTTTCAGCAATCGTTACAAAAACGTCGGGATTTTTCTCGGCGTTTATTTTATAACCGAGTCAAAGATTAGCCTAAGCATTGATTATGTTTCGGTGACAGGGTTCGGCAACGTTGTTGCCCCGTGCAAAGCACGGAAATCCCTCGAAATGACATCAAAAAAACTATTCGGATCGGGTTATTTGTGGCGGAGCGGTAGTAGCATAAATCGAATTCTAATCGTTTTCAGAGATACGTTGCATAACTGATCTATTTATAATAGACATATTTTCTTTGCTAATATTTGTTATTCTAATTAAATTATTGAATTGAATAAACCCGCATTCTTGTAGTAATTTTCCAATGAATTCATCAGCAAAAGATGAGGCTATATTGTTGTTTACTATTTTTTTCATCCCCCACATTCCATTGCCCTGTCCAATTTTAGGGTCTCGGGTTGTATTTTCTCTCATATGTCAAAACGTCATTTAATCGCTTCCCATAATGATTACAAAGGAATAGAGCGCATTCTTGGACTAAATCATAACCGTCGCTAAACGTGTGGTTAATATCGCTTTTACGCCTTATATCAACACATAGGTCTGCATATATCTTTTGCATTCTGCTTCCCATATAACCGATAAGAAATCGCGTTTCATACATAGCTAGTTGTTCTGCCATTGCAAGAACGTTGTTTTTAGAGATTGTTTCTTTGAAAACGTCATAATTATCAATATGTTTTTTCATTTTCCATACGCTCCGAGTTTTATTTGCCTTTCGGCAACAAGACGGCGCAGCACCGAGAAAACTCATAAAAGTATCACTTCAAATCACAAGATGCCTATGTCAACGAATCGCATAAAAATGTTGTGTGAAAATCCCTCTACTTGTATCAAGACTACGGCATGTCTAACAGGCAAACGACTAAAAATCACATAAAATGCGCATTAGATTTCAGATAGTTTTTGAAGCAATATTACAAGATTTTTATGCCGTTGACAGGGGCTTTTGTCGGTGCTAAAACGCCGTGCCGAAAGGCAATAAATCGGAGCAGTTATTTTTTATAATTTGGTTAAATTGCTAATTGAATATGGCACTTTAACGAGCATGAAAGAGGTTACGCACAAATTATGTGCGTAAGCAGATGCATGGATAAATAGGGTGGTGTCTTAATTGCCTAAAATCAACAATAAGAGATTTTTATAAATTCTAAGAATTTATAGGCATAGTTTAGTAGCAAAAAATTCTCGAAGAAAAAATAATACGAACCCATTATCTGAGTTCGTATTATTGGCTTTTGGTGACCCTACCGAGGTTCGAACTCGGGTTACCGCCGTGAAAGGGCGATGTCTTAGACCACTTGACCATAGGGCCATATTAGATTTCTTTGTGTTCAGATGGTGGAAGCTACAGGACTCGAACCTGTGACCCCCTGCTTGTAAGGCAGGTGCTCTAACCAACTGAGCTAAGCTTCCGTATGGTAGCGGCGATCGGATTCGAACCAATGACCTGCCGGGTATGAACCGGCCGCTATAACCAACTAAGCTACGCCGCCATATAATTTGTGTTGTGTTGCGGGGAGTGCTTTTGCACTCCGCACAACGAGAGATTGCAAGTCCGGATTGTTTTCAAACCGACGTCGTGACTTCGATTCTGTCGATCCGATCTCGCATATGGTTGCGGGGGAAGGATTTGAACCAACGACCTCCGGGTTATGAGCCCGACGAGCTACCAGCTGCTCTACCCCGCGATATTCAATGCTTGCTTATGATATGATAAATACGAAAAATTGTCAAGCGGATTGAAAAAATAAATTTGCAAAGCGCGAAACTTTTGAAAAATCGGGAAATAATTGCTTAAAAAATATAGCCGGAAGGGCGGGACGGACAAAATTGTTTGCGTACAAAAACCGGTATTCTATTTTCGACGTCGAATTTTGAAACTACGGCGAAATCACACTTCTATTTGCTCGAAACGGAAACTTTTTGCAATGTGGACGAAATAAATAAGCGGGCAAAAACATTTTAATTATTTGTTTTATGGACAAAAAACGCTTGCGCGCGCCCTTTCATGCGTGTATAATGGGTATACTATTGATTTAATACTCATTATATGAGGTTGATATGAAAAAGAAATTGATTGTCGCAACAGCCCTTGTTTTGGTGTTTGCTATTAGCATGACCTTGTTCGTCGGCTGCGACGAAATCTTCAAGAAGAACGACAAGCGCGACGCACAGCAAGTCGTCGCATCCGTCACCTATAACGGTGAATTCGGAAAGCAAACGGAAAACGTGTACAAGTTCGAGTTGGCATCGAGTTTCAATGCTTACGCATACTACTATGTCAACTACTACGGTATGACGTATGAAGCCGCCGCAAACTCTCTTGCACAATCCCTTGCGCAACAGAAATTGCTTGTTCTTTTCGCAAAAGAGAAGGTCGCAAAACTCGAAGGCAAGAATTCGCTTCCGGCAAACATCGAAGAATTGCTTTCCGCAGCGGAAAGAAACAAAGCAATCGAAGATACGAACAAGAGTTTGCTCGATTCGCTCGTATCGACGGTAGAGAGCCTTGTCACCGAGGATAACGCAAACACGACGACATCCGACAATAAGAAGGATACCACCGAAACGAAGGTGACCGATCCCGTGTTCGTCAGATTCGAGTCCAACGGCGGTTCTACGGTAGAAAAGCAAAAGGTTCAAAAGGGTAGCGTTGCAACCGAGCCCGACGATCCCACCAAATCCGGTTATACGTTCTACGGCTGGTATGCGGACGAAAACTTCACAGGTAAAGAATTCGATTTTGAAAAAACCGCCGTTAGCGAAACTATGACCCTTTACGCAAAGTGGGTGGAACACGTTTCGCCGCGCACAGAACTTCCCGAAGTCGAGGAAGAAGACGATTACAATCCCGATAGCACTGAAGACGTTAAATTAGCCGATAGATTCTTCTCGGACGGATACAAGGCGCAATTGCTCGACGACGCCACAGAAGACAGTTTGTTTAACACCAAGTTTCTCGAAGCGGACTTCGTTGACAACATCATCGTAGACGGTGGCAAAACTCTTGTTTCCGTGCTTAAAGATTACATCAACGAAGGTCTTTCCAAAATGGAAAGCAACCTCAAAAAGAATCTTTATAAAGACAACGTCGAGGATTGTTACAACTACTATCTCGGTTCTCAACATCAATCTTTGCTCGTTGCAAGACTTAAACGTATGATCGGCAACAGCGCACAAGTGACCGAACAAGAAATCAAAGAGGAATTCGAAGCGCAAGTCGCAAAGAACAAAGAAACCTTTGCGGGCAGCGATTCTTCCTATGAATCCGCACTCACCAGCACGCTCAACAAGACGTACTATCACCCCGAAGCGGATCAAGGCTACGGCTTCGTCATCAACGTTCTTTTCAAACTCGATTCAGAGAGCATGAAGACTCTCAACGCAATGGCAAAGAACGATCCGACCAACGTCGAAGCAATCTTGCTCACTCGCAATCGTCTTATCGCGGATATGACGGCGTACGTTTCCAATCCGAAATACGATTCGACGGCAGTCGTTGAGGACGCAGACGGCAAGAAGATCGAATTGCGCGACCCGATGACCGACGCAAAGAACCCCTACAACAACGTCGGCGGCAACCAAGACACCACCTATCAAGTCGAGGGCGGCAACAATTACAACCAAATCGTCGAGTTTAAGAAAGTCGGCGACGCATATCAAATCGTATACAACGCAACCGAGCACCCCGCAATGGCATACTTGTCCAACAAGGTTCCCGTGTTCGACAAGGACGGTCAAACCGGTTTGATTCATCAAATCCACAACAGCTTGAAACAAGTCAAAGACGCAAACCTTTCAAAAGAAGAAACCGTTTATTGGCTTCGTGAAGTAGCGACGACGTGGGCATACCTTGTCAGTGACGATCCGGGCGCAACAAGCAAAGATTCCAACAACAACGGACTCGGCTACCTCGTATCTCCGGAAGGCAAAGATAGCAGTTTCCTCGCAGATTTCACCGACTACGCTCGCAGCCTCATCACCGCAGGTACAGGCTCGTACGCAAACGGCGACGTCACCACCGATATGTTCAACGGCACACTTACCGCTGACGGTCAATTTGCAGGCAATAACAAAGCGTTTGTTGTGGCAGACAGCCTTGTCAACGGAGCGGAAAAAGCAACGGCAAACGACAAAGCATACGCAGGCGTGTTCGTGCTTCTCAACTCCTACACCGTCTATGATGCAAACAACATAAAGACAGGCTCTTCACAAACTCTTGTTGATGGCAAACTTCCTATGGACTACGTTATGACGTTTGCAAAGAATGCCGACGATGTAAAGACGCTTCACGATGTCATTCATGACACCATTCTCGAAGCCAAGAAGAACGACCTCTACAATTCTGAAGTCAACACTATGGTTGCAAGTCACAAAGACGGAATCGAGTATTTTGATAAGGTTATCAAGCAACTTTACAAAGACTTGACCTAAGCGCACTATTGAGCGAAGAACTTTGTCAGGCACGGCTTGTCTCAAAATCGTGTACGCCTATGTACACTGGGTTTTGATTCAAGCCG